>NZ_JACARP010000023.1:0-107262 GCF_013386595.1 Brevundimonas sp. P7753
GGCCTGGTCGAACGCGCCCCGGCCGACCTTGGCGAGCTTGACGCCGAAGCTCTTGAGCGAGTGACGGATGCTGTTTTCCAGGTCGAGGAATTTGCGCTTCAGGTTGCGGCGCTGGATCAGCAGCAGCCGCAGCCGGTAGGCCGCCTCGGTTTTCACATGGGCGGTCCGGTACCAGCCGGTGCGCATCAGGTGGGCCAGCCCCAGGGCGTCGGTCGCGTCGGTCTTGTTGCGCTGGGCCGCCAACGCCGCCCGCACATGGCGGGTCTCCAGGCAGGTCGCCGGCACGCCCAGGTCTTTCAGCGCTGGCTGCAGCCACGGCGACAGCGCCCCGGCCTCGTGCCCGGCCCGTCGCAGAGTGGCGCGCCACGGCGCCAGAGCCTGAGCAATGACGTCCGGCTCGGTCGCCACCGTCGTCTCCAGCCGCACCTCGCCTTTCAGATCGACGATGCAGATCGCCGTCTCGGCCACGCCCACGTCCAGGCCCGCATAGTGTTCCGTCATCGTCCCTCTCCGCCGTTGAGCGGGCCGCGGCGGTGCGCCCGCAACGGCGACAACGTCCACGGACGGGATGCGGTGTCTGGGCGAGGCTTCAGGCGAGAGGCGAGCCGGCCCGATTACACCGGCACTGAGCCTCTTTTCGCAGATTTCCAGACATCCTCAGCAAAGCTTCGGACACCCGATCAAATGCGATCACGGGTCTCTGCTGCCAAAGGCGGGAGCGCTCAACGCGTTTCGCTTGGCCAATGCTGCCGCCGCATAGCAAAGAAAAACCCGCCCGGCCGAAGCCGAGCGGGTCGTTCACTCAGTCTGCCGGACGGTCCGGTTCGTCGTCCCAGTAGGCCGGATCGCAGGGATCCAATCTGCGGATGCAATAGTCGTCCCAGAGATCGGCGGCTGAAAGGCGGATCGCCATCTCGTTCTGCTCGGCTTCCCATTCGCTGGGGTCCGGTTCGTCGTGGTCGGAAGTGTCGGAGGTCATCACCCTCTCCATGAAATGACTCGTCCGGTGATACCGAGCGAGGCGTTGTTGGGATGCAGATTGTCAGGCGGCTCGCGCCTTGACGGCGACGTGTCGCAGCCCGGACTCCATCGCCTTCTGCCCGAGGTTGAGCGCCGGTCCGAACGGACGTCCGTCCACTGACCGCCCCTCATCCAGAGACCGTGCCAGCGTAAGGCAGCAGGTCGGCTCGAGCGCGATGAGATCATCGTTGGCCCTGAAGGGCGCCGCCTTGCCGTGGGCGTCGAAATCCGCCCGTGCGAGGATGAGCGTCACCCCCTTCTGCTGCGCCCATCGGATGGCCAGCTTCTCCGCGCCTTTCGCTCCGGTCGTGGCGAGCGCCATGTCCGGCCACTCCGCCAGGGCCCAGTTCAGGGCGTCGAAGATGCGCGCCGCGTCCTCCGCCCCATCCGCCGACGGCGCGCCCCGGAAGGCCACCACTGCGCCCCGGTGGCGGGCGTCGCCCGCCCTCCGCTCGCGAACCGCCCGGATGGCTTGCTTGGCCTCCAGTTGCGCCGCCGTCAGGAAGCTCCCCCTGCGGCTGCCCTTCCAGGCCGTCCAGACCTCGCCGGTGGAAACCGTCCAGGCGTCCGCAGCCGCATCCCGTATCCGCTCCGCCGCCTGCGTCGCCGCGTCACTCGCTCGAGCCTTGGCGGTCGCCTCCTGCAGCTCCACGTCCGCCGCCTCCGATCCATCGAAATCGCGGTCGAGCCGGCGCATTGTATCGCGCGCCCGATCAGCCTCCCGTTCGATCCGTCCGGCCGCCGAATGAAATGCGCCGATCAGGGCTTCGCCGAGGAGCGTCTGGAAGTCCTCCAGCGCCGTGTCCGCGATCACATCCAGAAGTTCGGTCATGAGGGCTCGCCCAAGCTGGACCAGGGCTTCCTCGGAGGCCTGCGGGCGTTGATCGCCGAACGCTGCGCCAAGGTCGAAGGCGGAGTCTGATGTCGCGGTGACGGCCATGGCCGACCCGGTGTTCAGAGTGTGCATCGTATCGTTCCCGTTCTGAAAGGCCGAAGCGCCCCATGCGCAACGACCCCATTCCTGGCCACGTCGGGGTCCCCGGCAGTCACCGCAGCGGTCCGCCCCTGCGGGCCGCGAAGGGAAACGGCAAAGCCGTTGACGGCCGGGGTGACGTGTCAGGATGGGAGGTCGTTGTGTGGGGGCATGTCCTCGCCCCTCCGGCGAGGACCCCACTCGGCGCCGTCGCGCCGATAGCCACGGAAGACATGCGGCCGCCCTGCACTGCGATGACGGCCGCGCCGTCGTCGCCTCCATCTCGGGCGCGGTCGCCCTGCGCGCATCAGACGTCAATCGACGCCGACCATTCTCATCAGGCTCTCGGCCGAACAGGGCCGCCTCTGATAGCCTACGGCGGCATGGGCCGCGCAAAAGGCGCCGCGCGTCACCGGACGCCCGCACAAACCGAAACCCGCCTCGCCGGAGGAGCCGTAGGGCCAGCGGCACTGACCGAACCCTACGGACAGTATGGTGGCCGTCGGCGCGGGCGGCGCAGCCCCCAAGGCCGCCGACGTCCCCACCTTTGATCGGACCTTCACGGCCGCAGGCGACCTCGCAGCGGGCGGCGAAGCATCGACCGCGTCCCGAGGCGGCTTCGCACGGGGCGGCGCTTCAGTCCGCGCCCGCCTGACCTCGGGTCCACGGGCCAGGCCCAGGCGATAGACCTTGCCGAGGACGGCGCAGCGCGAGACGCCGCGGCCGAATTCGCGCGCGATGGCGGCGGCGGTCCGGCCCTCCAGCCACAGGGCGGTCAGGCGGAGAATACGATCCTCAGTCCAGATAGAGGCGGTCATGGGGATGCTCATCGTCAGTGAGCCCGATCGGCTCGCCCCCGACCGCCCTTCCTCCCGCTTTCCAGGACCGGCAATGACAATGGCCCGGCGCGTCTGCGCCGGGCCATGCCGCCCGCCTTCCGACCGGGTTGCAGTCAGAAGGGGATGTCGTCGTTCAGATCATAGCCGGACGCCGCATCGGGGCCGGCGTCGCCGGCGGCCGGCTCTCGGTTCGAGCGGGCGTCGCGCCGGTTCTTCAACCGCATATCGTCCACCACAACCCGCAGGTCGTAGTGTTCGACCCCGTCCTTGCCGGTCCAGCTGTCATTCTCGACATGGCCCTGGAGGACGACCCGGCTGCCCTTGCGGGCATAGGGGGCGATGTAGTTTTCCGTCGTCGCCTCATTAAAGCAGACGCAGTTGAAGCCGGTCGTCCGCTCCCCCTGTTCGCCGTCGGCGCGCCGATAACGGGTCGTCTCCAGGACGCGGAAGCTCGCGCGTTTGCGGCCCGAACCCTGGGCCGAGAGTATGGAGGGATCGGCGGCCAGATAGCCTTCGATGACGAGGGTCTGCATGGTCAGTCTCCTTGATATGAGGGTGAGGATTCAGGCCGCGGCGCGGCCCCGCTTGCGAGTGCGGACCGTCTCTGCGGTTTCGTCAGCCATGTCCGCCGAACCTTCCGCTTCGGGTTCCGCGGCCCGGTCGCCCGACCAGTCGAGGACCGTCAGCCGGTTCACCACCAATTCCTTGGCGGCGCGTTCGGTCCCGCCCCTCGCCGTATAGCTCGTGTCGACGAAGGCCCCCACGACCAAGGCCTCGCACCCCATGGCCAGGCCTCGGGCGATGACCTTCTCGTTGAGGCCCTTCGCCCAGCTGACGCAGTTGACGCCGACGATTCTGTCCTGGCCGCCGGCGTCCACGCCGCGCTTCTCGAGCAATCGGAACACCGCCTTGGCGAAGTCGGTGCTGATCTGGGGATCGGCCGCCAACCGGCCGGTGAACACCATGGTCTGCATGTCAGTCTCCTTGTGATCCGAGGCCGGGAAGACCTTCTCCCTCGTTCCGCCTCGCCCTCCGGATCCCTTCCTCCCTCCGGACCGGTTCCGCCGGACGCGTCCCGACGAAACCGGCTTTCCGGTCAGGCCGCGTCGGTCGCCGCCGCGCCCTGGGCGCCGTCAACCAGGGCCGCCTCCCCGGCCGCCGTCACAACGAAGACGCCGACGCCCCATGTCCCCTCTCGGTCATCAGCTTCGCCGCCAGTCTCCGGATCGTCAGCGTCGGCCGCCCTCGTCAGGCGCTTCGTCCGCGTCCTCCAGCGCCAGCCTCCATGACAGGCAGGCCGGCGCCCAGGTCCGCGCCTTCGCCTGGTCCTCCGTCCAGGCGACGAGGTCGCCCTTCCTCATGCGAGCCGGTGCCTCGGTCTCCGCCCCCATGGCCTCTAGCATGGTCAGAAGTTGCTCCCGGGAATGGGGCCGCAGATAGGCGCCGTCCGGGGTCCACCAACGGGCAATGTCCGCGTCGCAGAGGTCGGCGATCTCGGCGGCCTCGGTCCTCGCCGCCTTCCGCACGAGGCTGGTTCGGTCCTCTCGCAGGTCGAGGCTGAGGGCCGTCAGTTCCGCCAGCGGGCCCAGCCTGTCGCCCAGCTCCATGGCGTGGACCCAGGCGATGATCGTCAGGCCCGACGCCTCCCAGGCGCGACGCCGCTCATCGAGGCGTTCGCGCACCGCGCCGTCCAGGGCCTCGACGATGCGCCCCCCCGTCGGGTTGAAGATCGAGGCTGTGACGGCGAGGGCCGCCTCAGTCCGTCCGATCGACGGCCAGATCGCCACGGCCCCGAACAGCCGGGCGATCAGGGCCGTGAGCGCGACCTCCGGCGCGTCCGCCAGGGCGCGGATCAGACCGCGCGTCGCCATGTCCGTGCGGGTCGCGTGCAGGACATGACTGACTCCGTCGACCTCGGGCGCCGGGGCCCGCGCACGAGGCGGCGCATAGGCGCTGCGAGCCATCGCTCGTCCCGGAGACTCCGTTTTCTCTACGTCAGTCTCCCCGGCCTCGTCGCCCCTCGACCTGACAGGATCGACCTCAGCCTCAACCGGCCCGTAGCAATCGACCTCGACGCCGGTCCGCAACGTCGGCTTCATCACAAGAACAGTGGCCAGCCTCTGGCCTGCGCCGGCCTGATCCTGGGCGATCCGCGCCCGTACAAAGGTTTCCAGACCTCCCGCACGGGCCGCATCGGGCGCTTCCGGTTCGGTCGCCGCCACGGCCTCAGCCGCCGCTTGGGTGCGGTCGCGAGCCTCGTGATAGACAAGGGTCGCCTCATCGGAAAGGCCGCCATAGGCGTAGAAGAGCTGCTCCAGGTCCTCAGGCAGCTCCATCCCCTCGTCGTCGGGAGCGAGGTGCACGGTCAGGCCCTCCGCCTCAAACGGCGCTGCAATCTCCGCCGCGCGTTTGAGCCAGGCCCGCGTCAGGGCCTCCGGATCCAGCAGGACAGGCGGCATCTCCCCGAACAGATCAGCCTCCGTCCGCCCGCCCTCGGCCGCGTAGAGCGCAGGCGTGACCAGGCCGCAGCGGGGATCCCGGTCCGTGATCCGGCCCTCGCCCAGCTGTTCCTGGATGCGCCACTCCGCCAGACCATGTCCGTCGAGGACGCCCTGGGCCATTTCCACCTGCTGGGCCTTGTTCTTCAAGCGCGCCAGCAACCTGGCCTGGCGCAGGGTGATCTTGCCGGCCTTCAGCGCCTCCAGGGCGACGGCGGGAAGCTTCGACAGGGCCGCCAGACGGCGGATCTCGACCTCGCCATAGCCCAGGGCGCGGGCGATGACCTTCACGCCCAGCCTTTCCCTCAGCATCCGGCCGATGGCGGCGATGACGTCGGCGACGTGAACCGGGGCGGCGGTGTTGGTCAGGACGACCGCCGCCGCCTGGCGCGCCCGGTCGGTCTCGACGAAGACCTCCACGGAGTGATCGTCGTCGATGAGGCCGCCGTCGCGCAGAAGCCGCAGAGCCAGCAGCCGCCGACGTCCGTCCAGGACCATATAGGCCGCTTCGTCCCTCCTCCCCGGTCGGACAGTCGGAAACTGCAGCAGACCGGCGGCGGCGATGGTGTCCGCCAGCTGGGGAATGTCATCATCGGGCGCCTCGCCATGGCGAAGGTTCTCGGGGGCGAGGTCAAGGTCGCCCAGGCGCACGACGGCCTGGCGGCGCATCGACCTAGCGGGCGCCGATGCGGATGAAGCCTTAGCGGGCGCCGCCGCAGCGGCGGCCTGTGAAGCAGAACGGGTCATGGGTCTTCTCCCGCCGGTCCGCGGGGCCTATCCCCACCTTGCCGGCGCCCTCCTGCGCCCTTCCTTCCCCTCCCTGTCGGCCGCCAAGACCTCATTCCAGTCCCCAAACGGCGCTGGCGGCAAACGGATCTCGACCGTCGTCCCCATGGCCCGAAGGCGCGACCCCAGCCTTGCAGCCGCCGCCTCGCCTGCCAGGCCGCGGTCCCCCGCGATCAGGATGCGACGAACCCCCTCAGGCGCAGACCAGTTGGCGAGATTTCCGGCGGACAGCAGGGCCCAGCCGGGGAGATCGAAGCGCGCCATGGCCGAGAGCGTCGTCGCCACACCCTCGCCCACGACCATTTCCGCCGCCGTCGGGCTAAGGCGCACAGCCACGCCGGAAGGCGCTGACCCGACTGTCTTGCGCGGCAGGCGAAGGCGACGCGCCGCGCGCCCGTCCGGATCGAGATAGACGATCTCCACGGCGCTGATCGCGCCGGCGGGCGTGCGGATCGCCGCGATCAGGGCCGGACAGGTCGGGCCCGCCTGGCGAAACACGGACACCGGCGCGGCCGGATGGCGGCGCAAATCATGGGGCGCCGACCGAAGACAAAGACCGCGATGCCGGAAATGACGGTAGCCGAGATCGCCTTCGACGAGCGGGATGGCCTCAGCCCAGAGCGAGTGGGCGACGGCGATCCGGGCACGAGGCGGCGGGCGCGACGGCGCGACGGGCGCCGCTCCGGCGGTCGTCCCCGTCACGCCGGCCAGACGGCCTCGGGCGTCGATCAGATTCAGGCCCTGAAGATGGGCGCGCACGGCGCGCCAGTCCGCCGAGCCGAATCCATGGATCACGAGCCGGTCGCCGTCGAGCAGGAGGGAGACGGAGCGGTCCGCAGGACTGTGGCCCGGCGCCGGCACATTGGCCCTCCCGCCGCCATGATGGAGGTCGCCGCCCAGGGCGGCGACGATGTCGCGGAGGCTCAGCGGTCGGATTCGGGCGCCGGCCATGGCGGCCTCACATCAGGCCCAGAGCCCGGAAGCTCGCCGTGCCCTCCCGGCCGACGATCACATGGTCATGGACCTGGATGTCGAACACGCGCGCGGCCTCCACGACCCGACGCGTCATGTCGATGTCCGAGCGCGACGGATCGGGATCCCCCGAAGGGTGGTTGTGAGCCAGGATCAGAGCCGAAGCGGAAAGCTCCAGCGCCCGGCGAACCACTTCTCTGGGATAGACTGGAGCGTGGGAGGTCGTCCCGTCCGCGCGCCATTCGTCCTTCATCAGGATGTTGCGCCGGTCGAGGTAGAGGACCCGGAACTGTTCGCGTGGCGCATGCGCCAGACTGGCGCGAAGATAGGACGTCAGGGCGCTCCACGACGACAGGACCGGCCGGCGGCAGGCCTCCGCCCTCGCCATGGCGACCGCCAGGCGTCGCGCCCTCGCTAGATCGGCGACCGCTCCGGCCGCAAGACCCTGACGATGCAAGGCGACCTCGTCTGCGGCGGCGACCTCGGCCAAGCCGCCGAAGGCTTGAATCAGGTTCGCCGCTGCAGCCCGGCCGGCGGCCGGAGACAGGGATCGCCCCAGGATCGAGGCGAGAAGGTCGAGATCGGCGTCTGCCGCAGGCTTGGGCAAGGCCGACGGGCGGGGCGTTGAAGCGGAATGGGACGACATGGCGGGCTCCTGGTCAATGCGCTCCCGATCGGCGCGCCCCCGTCCGCCCTTCCTTTTCACTCTGACCAAGCTTGCCCAGGGGCCTGGACCTGATGACCCTGGCCGCTGCCCCCACGAAACCGAAAGCCGCACGGCCCCAGTCGCCCTCCAAGGTGCACACGCCGCAGTTTCTTGCCGGTGTCGCGAAGTCGGGATCTCCAGCCGCCCGCGCATCAACGCCGTCCCCTGCTCCCTGACTTCGTAAGAAAAAAGGCCCTCCGTCTTGCGACGGAGGGCCGAGAGATCTTCAAAAAGCGCATCACCACTCTATCAGATCATCCCGATAGCATTCTCGCGGTTACGGCGATTAGCGATATCGAGCCCGTTCCTGTTCGATCTGATCGGTCGTCCAGGGCTGAGCGGCGGGGTCGAAGGCGGACCAGCCGCCTTCACGGTAGGCCCCGACGCGCGCCTGAGAATCGAAGCCCCGACGATCGTTCAGGATGGTTTCAATACGCTCCCGCTCGGATTCGTCCGCCTTCACGCTCACCAGCGTGCCGCCACGACGAACGCCCTCGGCATAGACATGGGCTTCTTCGTCGGAATGCCCCGCTTCCTTCAACGCTCCGAGCAACCCCCCGGCCGTTCCGCCGACAGCAGCGCCCGCCACCGCCGCCACCGCGGTCGAAGCAAGCCAACCGGCCGCCACAACGGGGCCAAGTCCGGGGATCGCCAACATGCCGAGGCCAGCGAGCACTCCGGCGCCCGCGCCTAGAACGCCGCCCGTCGCGGCGCCCTTGCCGGCGCCTTCAGCGATATCGTTCTCACCGTCTCCGTTCAGATCCCCAAGCTTGCGGTCGTCTGCGTGACGATGACCCTCGTGCCAGTTGTCTGCGTTGTTCGAAATCAGGCTGATCTTGTGATGATCAAAGCCGGCGGCTTCCAAGGCGGAAACAGCCTCAAGCGCCTGGGTGTGCGTGTCGAATAATCGAGTGACCGTAGCCATGTGCATTTCCTTGAAACTGAAGTGATTCTAGCGAGTCGAAGGGGCGGCGCTGACGACCCCCTTGTAATCGACGGAGACCTGGCTCTCCGCCCCGTCCTTGGTGGCGACCGCCGTCCAGATTCCCGAAGAGTCCTGGCTCAGGGGTCCAACAGCCGTGTAACCCTGCTTCTCGATAGCCGAGCGCGCCTGGGCTTCGGTGAAGGAGTTGGCGCCGGGCGTGAGGCTCGCGTCGGCGGGGTTCGAGGACATGTCGACCGCCGGATTCCGCGGCGCATCGGATTCAGAAACCACCGGGCCTTCGACCCTGCCCTCGTCCGCCGAATTGTCGCTGCAGGCTGTCAGCAGCAGCGCTGCCGCCGCTAGGGCGTAGATGGCTCTCGTCATGTGATTTCCTTTCAAGGAGACTGTCCGGAAAAGAAGCTGCGCTCCGGTTCAGGGTTCCGCTGAAGGGTCGACAATTCCGCCCAACCCCCGTCTCTCAGGCCTCATTGCAAAACGGCAGGGTCCGCAAAGCTGCATTCCCGACACAGAGAACCGCATCGGATTTCGAACGTTCGCGACGAACCTAAGAGACCCAATCCAGCCCCCTCGCAGGCACGAGGCGGAGCCCGCTGATTTAACCCTCCAGGGCGGCTGAAGTCGCCCTGTGGTCAAGCTGCATTGGCGACCACAGCGCGGTGCGTCAAACCAAGGACGCCGAGAGCGGCGTTGTTTTTCTTGCGCCCGGGCTCGCGCTAAAATCTGCGCCAGTGACGGCATTGGACGCAGGATCGGGTTGAGCCCGGCCTTTTTTTGAGCGGCGGTTCTTGCGGGCGACCACAAAGGCGTCGGCGCGTCTGGCTTCCCACCTGGGCGTTGTCCCCGAAGCGTCTCCGGCCACCACCGCGCTCAGCCCCTTACGGAAGCATGGCACAGACGCGGCGTTTGATGTCACCGAATGTCAGTTCGAACGCCTGCGCGCGCTGGCGGTTAGTTCCTCGGCGGAGGGTCCGACCGGGCGCTTGTGATCGCCTGGCGTTACGCGTGGCCGCCGGGATGAGGTTTCCCGGCGTCGCCGGCATGGGGTCCGATGGTCATCTGACAGTCCTCATAGCCGCTCCGGTTTGGAGCGCCCCCTCGCTCCCTCCTCCTCCCTCCCGATCACCGCTGGAGAGAACAGGCGCACATTCCGGGACCCTGAGAGGCCTTGAGGCTTTGTTGACGAAGGCGGTCTCAGGATCGCGCAAAAGGGAGAGACGGTCATGACCCCCAAGAAGAGGCGGCGGATCGGGGAGGCGCTCAGGCAGCGGGCCGGGCAGTGGCGCACGCGCATAGGTTTCAGCCTGCTTATCGCCCTGGCCTTCTGGCCCATGGTCGGTCTGCGCTTCGCCCTGACCTGGACCGTCGCCTATGTCCTGGTCCAGGCAGGGGAAAGGTTCGTGACAGCGGTCTGGACCGCTTCGCCGCGGCTGAGGCGCCGGCTCGCTCCGATCGGGGTCAGCCTGGTCCTCTCCAGCAACCTCCTCTTCGCCGTCTTCGCCCTGCGCCAGGCCATGACCCTGGAGACCCAGGGCCTGGTCTGCGCCGCTCTTTTGCTGTCCGGCGCCCTGATCAACGGCCTCATGGTGACCGCCGGTTCCCGGACGATCACGGCAGTGACGCTGGGTCCTCATCTGTGCGCGCTTGCGGCCCTGCCCGTCTTCATGCGCATCCGGTACGACCAGCCCCTGCCTGCCCTGCAGCTTCTGGTCGCCGGCCTGCTGCTGGCGGCGGCTACGGTCGCGGCTGTACGCGGCCTGTCCGCCGCCCTTGCCCAGCGCCGGACAGCCGAGGCGACGGCCGTCGCCGCGCGTCGTCTGGCCGAAGCGGCCAGCCGCGCCAAGAGTGATTTCATCGCCAATATGAGCCACGAGATCCGGACGCCCCTCAATGGGGTGATCGGCATGGCGCGCGCCCTGTCCCAGGCCGACCTGCCCCCTCGCGAAAAGGAGCAAAGTCTCCTGCTGGTCGATTCCGGCGAAGCCCTCCGCGTCCTGCTCAACGACATGCTGGACCTCTCCAAGATCGAGGCCGGCAAGCTGACGATCGACGCCCGTCCCTTCGCTCTCCGCCCGATGCTCGAGGGCGTCACCCGCCTCTTCGAACCAGCGGCCGCCGCCAAGGGATTGACGATCGGCCTCGAGATCGCACCCGGCCTGGCCCGGACCTGGATCGGCGACGAGGCGCGCATTCGTCAGATCCTTTCCAATCTGGTCTCGAACGCGGTCAAGTTCACGAGTACGGGAGGCCTGGTCGTAAGCGCGGCCCCCGCAGGCGGCTCCAGCGGATCGGCAGCCTTGGCGGGGCTTCGGCTCGCCGTCGTCGATACCGGTCCGGGCATAGATCCCGCCCAGATGGATCGTCTCTTCCAGAAATTCGTCCAGCTCGACGAATCCTCCACCCGTCGCCATGGCGGCACGGGACTCGGACTCGCCCTGTGCGCGGATCTCACCTCCCTGATGGAGGGGGAGATCCAGGTTCGTCGGGCCCCGAGCGGCGGCATGGAGTTCCTCGTCCTCCTGCCGCTGAAGACCGGTCATGCCGATCTCGCTGAGACCCCGCCCCATGAGCCGGCGGCCCGAGACCTCGAGGGCGCACCGCTATGGGTTCTTGCCGCCGAGGATCACCCCACCAATCGCAAAGTCCTGGAACTTCTGCTCGAACCGACCGGCGTCCACTGCCGCTTCGTCGAGAACGGCCAGGAAGCGGTAGAGGCCTGGCGCGAGCAGAACTGGGACGTCATCCTGATGGACGTGCAGATGCCTGTGATGGACGGCCTCGCCGCGACCCGCGCCATCCGGTCGGAGGAAGCCTTCGGCGGCCGCCGGCGAACGCCGATCATCGCCCTCACGGCCAACGCCTTGCAGCACCAGCAGGAAGAATATGCGGCGGCGGGGATGGATGATTTCGTCGGCAAACCCATACAGCCGGACCGCCTGTACGCGGCGCTGAGCCGGGCGGCCGAACAGTCTGAGCCTTTGACCAGGTCGGCGGACGCCGCCCAGGCCTAGTCGCGGCGGCTCAAGAGGGCGCGCCGGCGGTCCCGACCAAACGCTCCGTAAGGGCGCCCGGCATGCGATTTAGCGGAACCCCGAGCCGGCGGGATCGCTTGATGCGCCAAATCGAGGTCAAGTGGCGTGAATTCATACTTTTGCATTGTTAACATGCCCGGCGTTCCGGCGCGTGAAATCAGGGTGCTGGACGTACGCGACGACGCCTCGGCCATGCAGGCCTTGTCCGCTGTGGCCGCCGAATGGGTCGGCTTCGACACCATCTGCCTCTATCAGGGTGAACGCTTCATCCAGGTGCTGAGCAATCCTGCTCTGGGCTTCCCCCAGGACCCACTGGTCCTCCCGCAAGACCCGACGCCACGGGCCGAGGCGGCTTGAAGCCGCGCCCCCTCATTCTTCTTCCTGGCCGGCGAACCAGGCCGCATAGGCGGTATTGCGCGCCAGGCGGCGATCGACGTCAGGCGCGCCGTCGCTCCACCACGGCGGCCCCCTTTCGCCCAGTAAAACCTTGGCCGCCTCCACCTCTCTGCGAGCGAGAAGCAGGGCCTGTTCATCCCTTGCTCGCAGGGCGTCCCGCACCGCCCTGCGGGCGCGCATCAGGTCATTTACGAGGCGCTCGCGCGCCTCTGGAGCGAGGGACGGGTTGGAACATCGCCACAGGCGCCCCCGCACGACGAAATACCGCCCGTCCGGCGTAACGGGATGGGGGCTATCGTCCCTCAACCGGCGCGACGGCGCGGCGAGGCTCGAGACGTCTTGGCCGGCGCGGGCGACTTGGAGGTGCGTCCACGTCCCTTGGTCCGCGGAGCCGCCCCTTGGAGACTGGCGCGAAGGGCGGCCATGAGGTCCACGACATTGGTGTCTTCCGGCTCGACCGAGCGCACCGGCTTCTGGCCCTTCTGCTTGGCCGCGATCAGGGCCTTGAGCGCCTCTTCGTAGCGATCTACGAACTGGTCCGGATCAAAGGGTCCGGCCTGCTGCTCGATGATGCGCCGGGCGATGTCGATCATGGCCGGATCGGGCTGCTTGTCCGAAATGGCGCCAAAAACATCCCTTGTGTCGCGCACCTCCCCTCGGGTGCGCAGGGAATAGGCCAGAATGCCTTGGTCGCGCGGCTCCAGAGCCAGAAGGCGCTCGCGCGTTGAAAGCACCACCCGGCCCAGGGCGATCTTGCCTTCCGACCGCATGGCCTCGCGGATGACGCCGAAAGCTTCCTCGGCGATGGCTCCGGCGGGAGCGAGATAATAGGGGTTGTCCCAGTAGATCCGATCAATCTCGTCGGCGGGGACAAACCGCTCGATGTCGATGGTCTTGGTGCTCTCGAGCTTGACCGACCTGATCTCCTCGTCGGTGAGCAGGATGTATTCGTCCTTGGCGACGGCATAGCCCTTGACCAGGGAAGACCGCTCCACGGGCCCGGTGTCGGGATCCGTCGTCACCATGCGGATACGGTTATTGGTCTCCGGATTGATGAGGTTGAAATGAACCTCCCCTCCGGAATTGGTGGCCGTATAGAGGGAGACCGGACAGGTCACGAGAGACAGACGCAGGTGTCCCTGCCATGTGGGGCGAAAGGCCATGATCCGAACTCCTGGCGGACATCAGGCCCGCCACCTCGGATTCAACACCGTCCCGACGAATTCGCTCCGTCCGATTTCAGGCTCGTAGACCGGTCAGCGTCAGCCGCAAGGCTCGGCCTGACCGTCGCCGAGGTCGATGACGAAGCAGTGTTCCTGCCCCCCCTCCATCTCCGCCACGAAGACCCGGATCTCGTCGTCGGCGTCCACGGGCGGCGCATAGATTTCCGTGTAGCCGACGGCGGCGGCCTCGAAGCTCGGCGCCTCGATGACATGTCCGTGGGCCCGTCCCACGCCCTCGGCATAGGCGAAATAGCGATGCTGTGCAGCTTCGATCATGGGCTCTCCTCCTCAAGTGAATGCGGCAGGCGACAAAAGGATTCCATGATTCGTCCGGGGATAAGCCTTTCTCCTGATTGACTCCGTCCCGGAATGAGAACCAGAACATAACAGGAACATTATAGACCTCGGAAAGGAGGCCCCGTCATGCACGTCCGGCCTGTCGCCGAGCTCGCAACCTTGCGCGCCCGCATTGAAAGCCTGGAGACATCCGGTCGGTCCCGCGCCGGCGTCCTGCCCTTCGGCGTCCCTATCGTCGACGCCGCCCTGCCCCAGGGCGGGCTGGCCCTCGGCGCCCTGCACGAGGTGGCCGGCGGCGGCGACGGGGCGGTGGACGGCGCGATCGCCGCCCTCTTCGCGGCCGGCATAGCCGCCCGCCTCCCGGGTCAGGTGCTCTGGTGCCTGACCCGGCCTGATCTCTTCGCCCCGGCGCTGCAGCAGGTCGGGCTCGACCCGGACCGGGTCCTCTATCTGGAGACCGGCGACGAGAAGAGCCTGATGGCCTGTTTCGAGGAAGGCCTGCGCCACGGCGGTCTGGCCGCCGTTGTCGCCGAGACCGCCCGCCTCTCCATGACCGCCTCGCGTCGCCTCCAGCTCGCCGCCGAAGGCTCGGGGGTCACCGCCATCGCCGTGCGACGCTGGCGGCGCGCGAGCGAGGCCGCCGACTTCGGTCAACCGACAGCGGCGGTGACCCGATGGCGGGTGACCGCCCAGCCCTCCTCGCCCCTCCCCGCGCCCGGCGTCGGCCGCCCGCGATGGTTCGTCGAACTCCTCCGCTGTCGCTCCGGCGACTGCGCCGATTTCTCTCTGGAAGCCTGTGATGAAAAGGGTCGTCTCGCTCTACCTCCCGAACTGGCCGATCGATCGGCTGCGCCGGCGGCTGGGGTCCGCCGCACCGCCGCCTGAAACGCCGACCGTTCTTGTCGGGCGGGATCGCCGCCGACGTATTCTTACGGCCTGCAATCCAGCCGCCCGGGCCCTGGGTCTGCGCCCTGGCATGGCCTCGGCCCAGGCCCATGCCCTCGTCCCCGGCCTGAAGCCCTTTGACGCCGCTCCCGCTGAAGACGCAGCCGCGCTTGAGCGGCTCGCCCTTTGGGCCATGCGCCGCTACGCCCCGGTCTGCGCGGCGGATGCGCCTGACGGTCTCGCCATCGACGTCACGGGCGCCGCCCATCTCCGGGGTGGAGAGGAGAAACTCCTGGTCGACCTGGAAACGCGCCTGGAGGAAGCCGGCGTCCGCGCCAGGGCGGCCGTCGCCCCGACCTACGGCGCCGCCCATGCCGCGGCGCGTCATGGCGGCCCCGCCGTCATAGGCGCGGGCGAGATCGGCCAGTCTCTGTCCAACCTGCCCCTTGCCGCCCTGCGCCTTTCGCCGGACCTCATCCAGTCCTTGGGCCGCATGGGCTTCGAGACCATCCTGGATCTGGAACGCCAGCCCCGCGGCCCCCTGACGCTCCGCTTCGGGCCCGAGGCCGGCAAGCGCCTGGACCAGGCCTTTGGCCGGACCTTCGAACCCATCATTCCCGTCATCGAGACCGAACAGCCCCGGGTGGAGCAGGTCTTCGCCGACCCCATAGGCGCGCCCGAGACCCTGGCGCGCTACGTCGGTCTCCTGACAGACGCGCTTTGCGCGCAGCTGGAACGACAGGGCCTGGGCGCACGCCGCCTCGACTGGCTCTGTTATCGTGTCGATCATCGCATTGAGGCCGTCCGCGTCGGTACGGCCCGGCCTGTGCGGGACCGTCGACGCCTGACTCGACTGCTGCAGGACAAGATCGAGACCGTCTCGCCCGGCTTCGGCATTGAGCGGATGACGCTGACGGCCTCGATCGCCGAACCCCTGGACTGGCGGCCAAGCCCCTCCAGCCTGGCGGATGTGGCGGCGCCTGACGTCTCGGGCCTGGTCGATTTGCTGGCCAATCGCATCGGCGCCGGCAGCCTTTACCGCATGACGCCTGCAGAGAGCGACGTCCCGGAACGATCCGTCCGCAAGACGGCCCCGCTCGCGGGCCCCTCCCTGGCCGCCTGGGCTCCGGACTGGCCGCGGCCGGTGCGTCTCTTTCCTTCGCCCGAGCCGGTCCAGACCATGGCGCTCCTGCCCGACAATCCCCCGACCCATTTTACGTGGCGCGGCGTGCGGCGACGCATTCGGCGGGCCGACGGCCCGGAGCGGATCTACGGCGAGTGGGGCCGGCGCGACGCCGAGATGTGGGTTGTCCGGGACTATTTCCAGGTCGAGGACGAGGCCGGTGAACGCTTCTGGCTGTTCCGGGCCGGCGACGGCCTCGACGCCCGGACCGGCTCCCAGGCCTGGTTCATCCACGGGCGGTTCGGATGAGGTACGCCGAGCTCCAGTGCGCCTCCCACTTCTCTTTTCTGAGGGGGGCCAGCGCCTGCGAGGAGTTGTTCGCCGAGGCGGCCGCCTGCGGCCTCGACGCCCTGGCGGTGACGGATCGCAACAGCCTGGCCGGGATCGTTCGCGCCCATGAAGCGGCCAAGGCCACGGGGGTGCGCCTGATCGTCGGCTGCAGTCTGGAACTGACCGACGGCGCCGTGGTCCTCGTCTATCCGACTGATCGGACCGCCTATTCACGCCTGACCCGCCTGCTGACCCTTGGCAAGCAGAGAGGCGGCAAGGGCCGCTGCTTGCTGGACTGGGAGGATCTCGCCGGTCATGCCGAAGGCCTGGTGGCCATACTGGCGCCCGACCGGCCGGACGCCGCGGCCCGCCGTCGGCTCGAGCGGATGAAGGCGGTCTTCGGCCAGAACGCCCACGTCGCTCTCGCTCTGCGTCGACGTCCGCGAGACCAGATGCGCCTTCATGAGCTGTCATGCCTGGCGGCTGAGACCGGCGTCGCGACCGTGGTCGTCAACGACGTCCTCTACCACCATCCGGACCGCCGCATCCTGCAGGACGTCCTCACCTGCATCCGGGAAGGTTGCACCATCGACAGCGTCGGCTTTCGCCGCGAGCGTTCCGCCGACCGGCATCTGAAGCAGGCCGTCGAGATGCACCGCCTGTTCCGGGCCTGGCCCGAAGCTTTGGCCCGAACCCTGGAGATCGCCGACCGGTGCCGCTTCTCGCTCGACGAGCTTGCCTACCAGTACCCTGAAGAGGCCGGCCTCCCCGGAATGACGCCCCAGCAGGCGCTAGAGCACCTCACCTGGGAGGGCGCGAAGACCCGCTATCCGGATGGCCTGCCCGAAAAGGTCCGGAAGAGCCTGGAGCATGAGCTGCGCCTGATTGCGACGCTCGAATACGCCCCCTACTTCCTGACGGTCCACTCCATTGTTCGTTTCGCCCGCAGCCAGGACATCCTTTGCCAGGGCCGGGGCTCTGCCGCCAATTCAGCGGTCTGCTATGTGCTGGGCGTCACCTCTATCGACCCTGAACGCAACGACCTCCTGTTCGAACGCTTCATCAGCCAGGAGCGCAAGGAGCCTCCGGACATCGACGTCGATTTCGAGCATGAGCGTCGCGAGGTCGTCATCCAGTGGATATTCGAGACCTACGGGCGTCGCCACGCCGCCCTGTGCTCTACCGTCATCCGCTACCGGTCGCGGGGCGCGCTTCGCGACGTGGGAAAGGCCCTGGGACTGTCCGAAGACATCATCAAGGGCCTGTCGTCCCAGGTCTGGAGCTATTCCAGCGAGGGCGTCGAGGACCGGCACGTCGAAGCGCTCAACCTCAACCTCGCCGATCGCCGTCTGCGGCTGGCCCTTGATCTGTCGCGTCAGTTGATCGGCTTCCCGCGCCACCTTAGCCAGCACCCCGGCGGCTTCGTTCTCACCCACGACCGCCTGGACGACCTGGTTCCCATCGAGCCGGCGGCGATGAAGGATCGCCAGGTCATCGAATGGGACAAGGACGACATCGATGTCCTGAAGTTCATGAAGGTCGACGTCCTGGCCCTCGGCATGCTGAGCTGCATGAAACGCGGCTTCGATCTCCTGGCCGAACATAAGGGCGTCGCCCTCGACCTTGCGACTATTCCGGCTGAGGACCCTCTGACCTACGCCATGATCCGCAAGGCCGACACCCTGGGCGTCTTCCAGATCGAAAGCCGCGCCCAGATGGCCATGCTGCCTCGGATCAAGCCGCGCACCTTCTATGATCTGGTCATCCAGGTGGCCATCGTCCGGCCCGGTCCCATCCAGGGCGACATGGTCCATCCGTATCTGCGGCGTCGCGAAGGCCGCGAGGCGGTGGACTATCCCCGGCCCGAGCTGGAGAAGGTGCTGGGCAAGACCCTCGGCGTCCCCCTCTTCCAGGAGCAGGCCATGAGGGTCGCCATTGAATGCGCCGGCTTCACCGCCTCCGAGGCCGACCAGCTCCGCCGCGCCATGGCCACGTTCAAGTTCACGGGCGGGGTCAGCCACTTCAAGGACAAGTTGGTGGGGGGCATGGTCGAGCGCGGCTATGCGGCCGAGTTCGCGGAAAAGACCTTCAGCCAGCTTGAGGGCTTCGGCTCCTACGGATTTCCCGAAAGCCACGCCGCCTCCTTCGCCCTGATCGCCTATGCCTCGTCCTGGCTCAAGCGTCATCACCCGGACGTCTTCTGCGCCGCCCTCCTGAACGCCCAGCCCATGGGCTTCTACGCCCCGGCCCAGATTGTCCGCGACGCTCGGGAGCACGGCGTCGAGATCCGCCCCGCCTGTGTCAACGCCAGCCGCTGGGACTGCACCCTCGAAAAGACCAGCGACAGTCGTTTCGCCGTGCGGCTGGGCCTGCGGATGGTGCGAGGCCTGGCCAATGCCGACGCGGCCCGCATCACGGCGGCGCGGTCGGACCGTCCCTTCGCCTCCGTGGACGATCTCTGGCGCCGCGCGGCCGCGCCCGCCGCCAGCCTGGTCCGCCTGGCCGAGGCCGACGCCTTCCGCCCGTCGCTGGGGCTGGAACGGCGCGAGGCGCTCTGGGCCATCAAGGCCCTTCGGGAAGCGCCTCTGCCCCTCTTCGCGGCAGCGGACGCCCGGGACGGATCCGTCCTGGCGGAGGTTCCCGAAGCCACGCCTGACCTGAAACCGATGACCCCCGGTCGGGAGGTGGTGGAAGATTACGGCCACCTGGGCCTGACGCTGCGCGAACATCCCCTGAGCTTTATTCGGGGCGATCTTCAGCGGAGACACGTCATGACCTGCGCCGAGGGCACGGCCATGCGTGATCGCCGCCTGACACGGATCGCCGGCCTGGTCCTGGTGCGACAGAAGCCCGGCAGCGCCAAGGGGGTGATGTTCATCACTATCGAGGACGAGACAGGGGTCGCCAATCTCGTCATCTGGCCCAGCCTCTACGAGGCCCAGCGCCGTGTCGTCCTCTCTTCAAGCCTGCTGGTCGTCGACGGCAAGGTCCAGCGCGAGGGCGAGGTCGTCCACATCGTCGCCACCAGGCTCCATGACGGCTCAGACCTGCTGGCTTCTATAGGCGAGAGAGGCCAGGCCTTCCCTCTTCCCCACGGTCGCGGCGACGAGGCCCATAAAGCCAGCGGCCCCGATCCCCGCTGCGCGCCTCCACGGGCAGGTCAGGCCCGCGACATCTATATTCCCGACTTCTCTCTGGAGACGATCAAGGTGAGGTCCCGGGATTTCTGCTGAAAAACAGCCTTGCGGCGCAAATGGCACGACGCGCAAAAGTCGATCTTCGGCAGGAACACCCGGCGCCTCGCGCCGCTTTGCGGTGACAGGGATCATCAACCACCGCCCGCCCTGTTCATGAGTATATGACGCATGCCCCGTAACACCGCCACGCCGGCTGCCCTTCGCGCTCTTCAACAGGAGGCTGAGAGGATGGCCCGGCTCTCGCCTTTCTCCGCCGACCGCGACCGATTCAACAGGATCGCACAGCGCTACCGCGACGAAGCCGAAAAGCAGGCCTAGACGGCCGATTTCCCTTCTCCCGGACGGCGCGGCAGCTTCGTTGCCGCCGTCGTTGCAAGACTGATTTTCCAATGGCGGAGACATCTTGCCTGCTGCAGGGACTAGCGCCCGCCCCCTGGATCGCATCGCTTGGCGCTTGCTTCGACGCCTTGATCGGGTCCAGCAGGGTGTTCATTCGGGTGGTCGCCCCGCGCTGCGAAGTTCCCGCCCGCTTGTCGGAGGCCCGGGAGCAACCGACAGCACGCAGAGCCGTTCATCGCGGAACCTTCACCTTGACGAGCAAACCATGACCTCAATCCGCTGTCTGCCCGCCGCCGCTGTCGCTGTCGCTCTCGTCGCCTGCCCAGCAGCAGCTCAGAACACCGGCGACGCGCCTTCCCAGCAGCAGGAAAGGATCGGGGCCATTCTTGGCGCGCTTTTCGGCGACCGATTGGGCGTTACGACGTCGATCGAAGCCCAATGGGCGGCGGGACGCACGCCGCTCCTGACCCAACGCAACCAGTTCACCGCTCGTATTGATTCCGACGTCCGCTCCGGCGCGATCAATCAAATGACCGGAACCCGGCTCAAGAGCGATTATGCGGCGCTTGTGGATCTCGAGACCCGCTACGGATCTGATCGTCGCTTTACAGCGGAAGAACGCGCGGACCTGGCCAGCCGCTACGAAGCCCTGACCCGCGTGCTCGCAGACGGCCGCTATGCCGACTCTTCGTCGGAGGTCGCTTCGGTCGTCGCCGGCAAGGCGGACTTTGACCGACGGGTCGATACGGCTGTGTCGACGCGTCGCCTGAGTCGTACGGAAGGGTCGCGGCTCAAGGGCGACTACGCCGCCCTGATCCAGGTCGAAGCGGGATATCTGCGCGACGGCCAGATCACGGTTCGCGAACGCGAGGATCTCGACTCCCGGCTGGACGCCCTCGACGCCCGCGTCGGCGACGTGGGATATGGGAGCGGGACAACGGCTCAGACGCCGAGCAGTCGTCTTGACGCCGTGCTTCGGGGCCTGCCTTATTCGGGTCTTTCCGCCGCCGCCCAGACGCAGCTGCGCATCGAGCACGGCGACCTTGACCGACTCGCTGCGGCTTACGAACGCCTTGCTCCGTCGGCGGATGACCGGACCTATCTGGAACGGCGCGTCGGCGAACTCGAGACCCGGGCCAAGGTGCGGCGCTGAAGCGTCGAGCGCACGGCACGCGCGGGGCAGAAGCGAAACCGATCGCTGACCTGCCCCGCAACGCCCGTCTGCGCCCCGTCCGGGAGCCGTCCAGCCCAGTCCGGCAAGAGATGCGGGCCGATGAAAAGCTCAGGGCTTCGGACCCGCCAGTTGCAGTGAATCAGGCAGGCCGCTGGCGTCTCCCATGGCTCAGGGATCGCTCCATCCCATGACCCGGACGCGCGCCTGAGGTTTCGCATTGGAGGAAAACACCAGGGTCGCCCGCTTTTCGCCGCGCCCCGGCACATAGTCCAGGCTGGCCCGCGCCCGCTCCCCTTCGGCTTCGCCTTCTATCTCGACAGCGGCCGCCGTCATGTCGCCCTTGTTGAGCACCCTGACCTCCACAGCCCAACCCGATGCGACGGGCCGAGGGGCCTCCGGTCTGACAGAAAGATCCGGCGGCGATTGATGAGCGAATGCGGAGCGGGACAGCACCACGATTGCGGCCAGGGTGACGACGAGACCCAGGAGGGCGCACAAGCCCTGCAACCGGGACGGCGCTCCCTCGTCGGATTTTCTGCGGCTCTTCATCCTGGTCATCATCCTCATACCAGAAGCCGGGCCGCCGCGGCCCCCAGAGCCGCCGGGAAAGCCAGCACGACCACATTAGCCATGATCGCCCCCGCCCCATGCCCATCGACAGCGGCGAAGGCCCACAGCATGGCGAAGCTCGCCGCCAGACAGAGGGCGTAGCCCGGCAGGGTGAAGTGCAGGAAGGCGCGAAGCGGCGTTTCCTTCTCTTCCTGGCCCGCAAAGCCTGCTTCGAAGACGATGACATGCAAGAGGACCATGGAGACGACCATCAGCCCCAGAGCGCCCAACGGCGTGGTCAGATAGGCGATCAGTCGCATTTCCTCGGTCGGCGCGAGATTCATGGCGAAATAGAGCGCGCCCGCCAGCATGAGAAAGAGCTCGCCCGGGTAGGAGGCCTCGTCCTCGTCCCCCTCTTCGCCGTCGCCGGAAAGCTGGCGGCGGGCCGCCAGGGCGCCCAGAGCCGCCGGCGCCGCCTGAAGGGATATCTGTCCGGTCGCCGACGTCAGGGAAGCGTAATCAAGGACATTGAACAGAGCCAGGAGCGCGGCCGAGGTCACGTAGCCGACGGCGAGCGCGACCAGGGTGTCCAGGGTATTGTTCATCAGACCCCTGCGCGCCGAAAAGCCCGCGTAATGTGCGAGACCGTAAAGCACCGGCAGCGCCCCGAGCACAAAGGCGAGGCGTCGCAAAGGGGGCGCGGACACGCCCAGAGCCCACATCTCCATCGTCATCAGGAGGGGCAGACTGAACAGCAGGGCTCCGCCGAAGGCGCGGCCGAGATCCGTGAGATAGCTCAGCTCCGATTTGGCCCCGTGAACCGCGGCTTGCATCCTTCCCCCTCATCTCCGGCGTCGTGCTTCGACCCGATGCGCCTTCCGTAAGCCGCCGCTGAACCGCGCAGTCTCAAGCGTGCCTGGAGCCAACGTCCACCCAGCCTTGCTGTTCCTCTCTGTCGATGACCCGGCTTGGGGACGTCTCAGCCGACCCCCGCCCCGCCGGTGACGCCCCAGACCTCTCCCGTGACGAAACTGGCCTCCTGTGAGGCCAGCAGCACATAGACAGGGGCGATCTCCACGGGCTGTCCCGGACGGCCGAAGGCGCTATGGGCGCCGAACTGCTCGACCTTCTCCTGCGGCTGGCCGCCGCTGGGCTGCAGCGCGGTCCAGAAGGGCCCGGGCGCTACGGCGTTCACACGCACGCCCTTGTCGATCATCTGTTTGGCCAGGGCCTTGGTGTAAGCGACGATGCCAGCCTTGGTCGTGGCGTAGTCCAGCAGGATGTCCGACGGCTCATAGGCCTGTATCGAGGCGGTGGTGATGATGGACGCCCCCGGAGGCAGGTGCGGCGCCGCAGCCTGACACAGCCAGTGCAGCCCGTAGAGGTTGGTTTTCATCGTCGCGTCGAAATCCTCTGTCGAGACCTTAGACACGTCTTCTCGGTATTGTTGATGTCCAGCGTTGACGATGAGAATATCCAGTCCGCCGAAGGCCTCGACGACCCGCTCGACCATGGTCGCGTTCCAGGCCTCGTCGCGGATGTCGCCCGGCAACGCCAGAGCCCTGACCCCGGCTTTCTCGATCAGGGCGATCACCTCCCTGGCGTCCGCCTCCTCGGACGAAAGATAGCCGATCGCCACGTCTGCGCCCTCGCGGGCGAAGGCGATGGCGATCGCCCGCCCTATGCCGGAATCGCCGCCCGTGATCAGGGCCTTGCGCCCCTTTAGCCGACCATGGCCGACATAGCTGGCTTCGCCGTGATCCGGCCTGGGGCTCATGCGGCCCGCCAGCCCCGGCTCGGGCTGGGGCTGGCGGGGAAAAGGCGGTCGGGGGTACTGGCTGCGGGGATCCTGCATGGCGAGGCGATCGGTCATCGGGTCAACCTTGTGAGGAGGCGCGCGACGTCAGGCGGCGCGCTAACATGCTGATCTAATGCCCTCGCCGCACGGCGCGTTCCGCTGCGCAGACCCGTCCCATGACGGCGGCGGGATCTCAGGCTTGCCCCCGTCGCGCTCTCTATCGCCTTCGGTTCTTAGGCGAAGAAATCGCGATCGCGCCTTTGAGTCACCGGCTCGGGTTGTTGACGCACAGCGCCGCCTGAGGCCGCTCCGTTCGCCGCCGCCAAGGTGAGACGCGAACCTCAGGTCATTCGTCAAAAAAAGAAGACGGAACGGCGCGCTCCTTCATCTGTTCGCACGGAACGTCACCACGAAGCGAACCCATGGCCGCAGAAACAGAACTGACCGCTGACCCCGATGTCGCCATCGTCGGCGCCGGGCCCGCAGGCTTGACCGCAGCCCTCTATCTGGCGCGATTTCGCCGGAATGTGCTCGTGCTGCATGACGGCAAGAGCCGAGCTCTACGCATTCCTCTTACGCACAACGCTCCCGGATTCCCGGAAGGCGTTCGCGGCCCGGACCTCATCGCACGCATGACGCGCCACGCCGTTCAGTATGGCGCGGCCATCCAAGAGGCTGAGGTCACCGCCATAAAGGCCGTGACTGGCGGATTTCGCCTTCACCTCGGAGACGGTTCGACGCGCGTGAGTCGCGGCGTCATCCTGGCGACAGGCGTGGATCTCAATCAGGTCGATCTGCCGGAAGCCGCCCATGAGGCGGCGATCCGGGCGGGGGTGCTGCGCTACTGCCCCGTCTGCGACGGATATGAACACATTGGCAAACGGATAGGCGTGATCGGCTGCGACACCAATGGCGCCGCTGAAGCCCTCTTCCTGCGCGGATATTCCAGCGACATCACCTTGATGCCGCTCAACCGTCCCGACATCTCCTCCGCCGAGGCGCGGGCCCTGATCGATGCGGGGATCCGGTTGGAGACAGGCGCCCTTCTCGCTCTCGAACCCGGCGCTGATCACATCATCGTTCGTCTGGACAGGGGCGCGCCGTTGACCTTCGACGTCATCTACCCGGCCTTGGGGTGTCGCCCGCGTTCAATCCTGGCGGAACAGCTCGGGCTCCGCCTCACGGAGGACGGCTGCGTGACGTCCGACTCCATTCTCGACAGTCGGGCGGCAGGCGTCTTCGCCGCGGGAGACCTCGTCGAAGGCCTGGATCAGGTCAGCGTGGCCATGGGCCACGGCGCTGTGGCGGCCACCCGGGCGCACAACTGGCTGCGCGAGCAGGCGCAGGTCACGCTCCGGAGCCAAAGAACCGGGCGATGACGCGTTGCCGCCTACTGAGGCGACACTGCCGGCGCACGCGCCCGAACCCAAGGAACAGCATAAAGCGCCTGACGTTGCGGCCGTATGAGTGAACTTCTCGCCAACATCGTCGGCTCGGCCGCCGCCGTCTGCTCCGTCACCAGCTTCGCGCCCCAGGGCGTCAAGATCTGGAAGGAGAAGGACGCCTCGGCCGTGAGCCTGAAGACCTATGGACTGACCGTCACCTGCTTCGTCCTCTGGGTGATCTACGGCGTCATGACCCAGGCCTGGCCCGTGACGATCGCAAACGCCTGCGCCCTGGCCATGGCGTCGGGCGTGCTCTTCATGAAGTGGCGTTTCAGGGACAATGGTCCCCGGGCTGGCGATCCTAGCGTCCCAGACGCTCCCGCCTTCGCGACGGAGCCGGATGAGACGCCTATTCGACATAAGGTCTCAATGAAGCATGGAGCGAAGGAATAGTTTTGAAGCCGTCTCAAGCTCGACGCCCTGAGAAACACGGGAAGAGTTGTCAGCGAGCCTGTGACGGAGGGCGACGCGGGGCCCATCATGACAGACCGCTTGGAAGCTGCTGGCGACCGGCATCGGCTTCCTTGTCAGGCCTCGCCAGACCGCCGAACTTCACGCCGCGCGGTCAAGGTCCTCGACAAGTTCGGCCCGAACCCCGCGCCGCGGCCTCGCAAATCGGCAAAGGCTTAGACGATCTTCAGGCGAGGCAGCGCGGAACCAAACCCGGTCAGCGAGACGTTTTGCTTGCTGATCAAGGGAGGCACACTCGTTTCGAGCGGCCAGTTCCTGTCGCCATCGCGGTCTTAATTCGGGGGCTTGCTCTGGATTTCCTGGTGCGCAAACTCAGGCATGGCGCCTGGATCGATGAGGACGACGAGAGGTCATTACGTGCCCTTTACGAGGGCGTGCGTCTGGTCCACGCCCGCGGCGATATCATTCGCGAAGGCGCGACGCCGCGCTTCCTGACCCTCGTGCTAGAGGGCTGGGCCTGCACCTATCGGGATCTTGGGAACGGCCAGCGCCAGATCCTGTCCATTCTGCTTCCCGGAGACCTCGCCGAACCCTTCGGCATCTTGCCCGACTTCGCCGATCACTCCATAGGCGCCGTCACCCAGGTCACCCTCGCCCAGGTAAATCCTGACGCGATCCGGGCTGCGGCGAGCGCCAGCCCCCGGATCGAGCAGGCTCTGTGGTGGGATCTGCTCGTGACGATCGCGATCGAACGGGAGCATGCCGTCAGCCTCGGCAGGCGCACCGCTTCGGAGCGTCTCGGTCATCTTCTCTGCGAGTTGCATCTTCGTCAGGCCCTGGTGGGGTTGGCCGAGGGCGCCTCATGTGAGTTCCCTTTGACCCAGTCGGAGCTGGCTGATCTGCTTGGCCTGTCCGCCGTTCACGTCAACCGTTCCCTCCAGGACCTGAGGGGCAGGGGTCTCGTCAGTCTGCGAAACCGCAGACTCATCATTCACGAACTCGAGGCCCTCAGGAACTTCTCCTTTTTCGATCCTGACTATCTTCATGCTGATACGGACGCCCTTCATTCCGGCGAGCTCTCGTTGAGAGGTGAATGACAGATCACGCCCGGCGCATGAGAGCGATCTGGCGGCCGACAATTAAGGTGACCCTCAGAGCTCGCACGAGACGGGTTGATGGAACGCCCGCCGCTGTGAAATCTGTTGCTGCGGTCGGCGACCCTAAACCGCCAGCCGGGAGGCGGACGGCCGGGCGTCCGCACGCAAGATCAGTTCACCTGCGCAATACATGTCGGGGACGCCGAGCGGGTGCATCAGAGCTGTCCTGCTCGGATCGTCGGTTCTTTCGCGCGGTCGAACCAGGCGATCAGCCCGCCGTGCCGACGTCTGACCCGCGGGTTCATCCGATCTCCCCGGTCCTGCGTATAGAGGCCCATGAAGGCGCTCTACAGATATATCGTCACGCAACCGGACAAGGAATTCGTCCTCGACAACGCGGCCGCCACGGACGCCGTCGCCTATCGCGAAGGGGTTCGTTTCGCCGCTGAATTGCTCGCTGAACAGTCTTCGCCCGGTCAGAGGCCTATCAGCTTTGGCCTGGTCGTTCTGAACGCCGACGGCCGCGAGATCTGGCGCGTGGACATCAAGGCTTCAGCTCCGCCAGACGCAGGTTCATGAGGCGACGCCGGCCAGGCGTCCGCGGAACGACTTTCGCGGCGGCCGCCTTTAAACACCATGGTCTTTCCGCCTATTGCTCGAACGGTTCTTGCGTCTGACGCGGGTCGCCGGACCTCACCTTACCGGACAGGTCCGCGATGAGGATCGCCACCTATAACGTCAACGGGATCAACGGCCGGTTGCCCGTTCTGCTCCGATGGCTGAAGGCAACCCGCCCGGAGGTCGTCTGTCTGCAGGAGCTTAAGGCGCAACACGGCGACTTCCCTGCAAAGGCCCTGGGCGACGTCGGATATGAAGCGATCTGGCTCGGTCAGAAGAGCTGGAACGGGGTCGCCATCCTGGCGAGGGACGCCGCCATCCATGCGACCCGCCGGGGCCTCCCGGGCGACCCTGACCCAAACCAGAGCCGTTATATCGAGGCTGCGATCAACGGCGTCCTGGTGGGTTGTCTCTATCTGCCCAACGGGAATCCCGCGCCCGGTCCTCGGTTTGAGTACAAGCTCGCCTGGGCGGAAGCCTTCATCGCTCATGCCGCCGGGCTGATTAAGACCGGTGCTCCGGTGGTCCTGGCGGGCGACTACAACATCATCCCGACCCCGGCGGACGTCTACAAGCCAGAGCGCTGGACAGACGACGCCCTCTTTCGTCCCGAGGCGCGCCACGTCTTCAGCCGCCTTCTCGACCAGGGATGGACAGACGCCCTGCGCCTGCACCACCCGCAGGAAATCCTTTTCACCTTCTGGGATTACTTCCGGAACGCCTACGCCCGCAACGCGGGACTCCGCATCGACCATCTTCTCGTCAGCCCGTCGCTCGTTGATCGCCTCCGCGCCTCCAGCGTCGATCACGAGGTCAGAGGTTGGGACCGATCAAGCGACCACGCTCCGACCTGGATCGAGATCGCACCCTGAAGCAACCGGCCAACGGCCCAGGTCAGAAGGACAGGCCGTTCTCAATCCGGCGAAACAGCGTGAGGGCCTGAGCGTCGTCCAGAGCGTCGATATCGACGCCGGCCGTGAGATCAACCAGGAGATCAATCACAGTCCCGCAGGCTGCGCTGTCGGTCGGCGCCTCCGACTGCACCCAGGCCGCAATGGCCGCGAGCGTGTGCAACGCTTCCTGATCGGTCATGGGACTGTCCTGAAGGGCGGCGGCGGCGGCGATCTCCCGCATTTCCCACAAGGCCTTGCGACAGGCGTCCGGGTCCTCTTGTCGTGGGTTCTGCGCAATCGCGGCGACGGCCGGCGACGCCGCCACGCTCACGACCAGCTGGAACAGGATCTCGCCTCTGCTTGAAAAAACGGTCATCCGCGCCTCGCGCGAAATCCAAAAGCCGGGTCCGTCATCCCGAAGAAGTTCGCCCAAGGTGCGAACCGCCTCGACCCGGGCCTCCTGCATCGAGGCAAGGCTCGACTCCCACCTGAACCTTCCACCCTCAGGCCCCGCGTCGGACTCGAATATGAAGCTCAGCATCTTGCCCTGAAGCTTGCGCGCTTCCGAAGTCAGCGTGACGAAGGGGCGGCGTCGACCCCCGGAGCGCCATCCGAGGTCCCGCGATCGTCCGAGCGGCCGGTTGCATCCATGGACGTCGTGGTGGCCTCATCCTGAAAGGCGGCGGCGTCTTCGACCTGCGCCCCGTTATCGACGGGCGCGGCGGCGAAAGGTCCCGCCCAGAAGGCCCAAACCAGGGCGAAACCGACGGCCGTCAGCAGCAGCCCTCCCAGGAGGACCGCCATGATGCGCGCGCCTCTTCGCCCCTGGCGGACGTACTGAGCCTGGACCGGTCGGTTGTTTCGAACGGCCCGCGCCGAGGCTTCATGGGGAGTGTGGGGCATGTTCGTCCTCTTCATCTTGGAGCGGGCGCGGAATTCCGCCCGGCGAACGCGTCCCAATCGACGCCTCGTGCTGTTGTGGAACGACCGCTCACAGGCTCAAGAGGCCGAGCACCAGCATCAAGAGGCCGACTGCTGCCGCGCATCCGTACCAGAAGCTCGGCGTGAGGCGCGGCCCTCCGGGCTGGAATACAGGCTCCGTCGGGAGAGGATCGCCTGGTCCCTCTTCGGCAGGGACGACCGAACGCGCGCCACCGGCCTCTTCATCGGCGCCGGCGGGAGCCGTGCCGGGATCAAAGATCGGCCTGGCGCCATGGCCGCGACGACGCCATTGGGCGTCCTTTTCCTGAAGGGGGTGGGGCATGCGATCTGAATCCATGACGCGACCCGTGGTTCCTATTCGGGGGTCGTAGGTCGGGAAGGCGACACTGGAACGGCCCGCTCTTCGCCCACGTGGTGTTCAAAACATCCGCTCTCGACCTCAGTGCGGGAAAACACCTCCTCCTGACCGTCGATCAGCAGTTCGTCGGCCAGATCGTCGAGCACCTCGCATGCTTGACCGATCGTCCCTGGAGCGTTCGGGCCGGGCTGATCCGCCGTTATGCGCTTCCTGTTGCGGGGTCCGGACCTGTCACGCCTCTGGTTCATGGTGCTGCGCCTCGCGTTCGCTACGTCTCCACGAGAACAATCCATCACCACGCTGACGGGTTCAGTCGGGCTGAGCGATGGACCGAACGTCCCGAAAGGACGGGCCGAAAGAGACGGCGGCCCTGCACCTCTGACCGATACCGGTCTCAGCGGAACAAGGAGGGGGCCCGCCCGATTGACCGGCATCGTACGGAGGAAAGACAATGAAAGTCGTCAATCTCGTCACCCTTCTTCTGGTCATCATCGGCGCGGTGAACTGGGGTCTTGTGGGCGCCTTCGATCTCAATCTCGTTTCCGCCCTTTTCGGCGACGGCTCCGCAGCCGCTCGCGGCGTCTACATTCTTGTGGGGATTTCGGGTCTTTGGCAGCTGGCGCCTTTCGCCCGGGCGTTGCAGATCGATGAGCCTCGCGCCGAAGCCGGTCGTCGCCTTGCCCGCTGAACCTCCGCCGAGACGGGCCGCGTCCAGTCCGGGACGGGTTCCGGCCAGAAACGCCAGGGACTGGTCATGATCTACTTCTGTTTCATTGAAGGCGACGCTCAGCATGATGTCGAAATGACGCTGTTGAAAGCCGTCGAAGACGGCACAGCGATGCAGGAGGCCAGAGCGCTTCATTTCGGCGGACGGACCGGCTACGTCTTCGACGGCGACCGCGCGGTCGGCTCCGTGGAGACGTCCCGCGAGCCGGCGTCGGACCAGTCCTTGTTCGGCAGGATCGATTACGAACCGTTCGGCGCGCCTCTCTCGTCAGGCCCGGACGCCTGATCGGTCGATGGTCGTCGCCGGGACTCAAATCTCTACCTATCCTGCCGGTGGCAGGACAAGCGTTGAAACCCAGCATACTCTCACTGGACATGCCGGGTCGTCGGTTCGACGCCGCCGACCGACGACCCGAGACGACCGCGCCTTGAGAAGCAGGGCCGCGGCCCGAGGTCGCCACGGCGAAGCTCATTTCTGAGAAATAGACCCCTGCTTGCGGGCCAGCGCGCAGCGGAACTACTTCCCTCAAACGAGGTCTCATCCCTCGCGTTCAGGCCCGCTTTAACCGTTGCATCGGGCTCGGCGTTCGACAGCGAAACGTTCGATGCTTCGCTGGCGTGTCGAACCCGCTGCCATCGTGGTTGTTCAGATAGGTCACGCCCGGCTCCAGTCGAAGCATCCGGCAGGCAGGCCCGAGCCGCTGACCAGCACCGCCCCGTGTCGATACAGGGACCACCTTCGGGAGGGATCGAGTCTGAAAACCACGACCGACATTTCCGCGTCCGACCAGACCAGCCGGGCATCCGTCGCCGCCATCGCTCTGACCGCCGTTTCTGGTCCGGCCCCGGGTTGGAAAACCACCGTTGTGAACTCCGGCTGATCTGACGGCGGCTGAAATGCCCACACTCCCGCCCCCGTGCTGACCAGCCCGAGCAACAGAACTGTCAGGGTCGCAGGGTTCACGGGCGACAATCCCCGCTTTCGCCTCAGCAGCAGGGCTCCAAGCAACATGGGAACCAGGGCGAAGGCGAAGAACCAGATCAGATCCCACATCAACGGGCTGGGGCTGTCCAGTTTTACGCGGTGTATGCCGAGGATCCAGTGAGAGAGCACGCTGTCCACAAAGTGCCAGACGCCGAAGCCTAACAGAATCGCTCCGAGGGTTTGAAGCCCCCACGGCCCTGTCCCCTCATTGCGCGCCCGCCACAGCCCCCAGAGGCCGAGGGCCGCGATCGCATACATGAGGGCGTGGAAATAGCCGTCCCAAAGCACTTGAAAGCGGAGGCTGGAGACGTCCGGCACCAGACTGAGAAGGTGATGCCATTGAAGAATTTGATGGAGCAGGATGCCGTCAAAGAACCCGCCAAGGGCGAAGCCCAGGACCGTCGCCCATCGAATCCAGCGGGAGTTGCACAAGTCCTTCATCCCGTCTTGAAACAGGCGGCGATCGCTTGAGTTCCTATGTCGGCTTCCATCCTTAAGCGGAGTTTGCCGCACCCGCTGAGCCTCCTTCGCTGCGCGGCGGGCTCGGTCGCTGGGTTGGCCATCAGGAATGGCGAGCTCGTCGGCAGCTCCAGAAACAGCTTGCTCGCCACCCCGGTCGAGCGGCCCACGCTCTTTGTCAAGGCATCGACAAAGGGCAGCCTTGAGACGCGGGGGTCGTGGCCCGTCCGTAACCTTAGGCGATGGCGCGCAAGAGATCGGCGGGCGCCTCCAGATAGGCGGACTCGAACTCGCCAAGGGCGGCCAAGGCCTCCAGATCCGGAAGGCGCACCCTCCCCCCGGACATTTCGATCAACCCTTCCTCTCGCAGTTCCCCGATGATGCGGTTGACGTGCACTGCGGACATTCCAAGCATGTCCGACATCTCCGTCTGGGTCATGGGAAGGCGGAAACCGTCGCCCTCCGTCAGCCCCACGATCTCCATCCTCATGAAGAGTTCGCAGAAGAAACGGGCGAAGCGCTCCTTGGCGTTTTGCACGCCCAGGGACAGCACCCATTCGCGGCTGATCGCCCCGTCAACGAGGGTTTCCAGCCAGAGGCTGCGCATCAGCTCCGGTTCTTCACGGATCAGCCTGTCGAGCGCTGAATGGGAAATGACAGCCGTTCTGCAGTCGGTGAGGGCGGTAAGGCCTTGGGGCTGTCGCTTTTTCAGCAAGGAGCCAAGGTTTACAAAATCTCCGGGAATACAGATCTCGGTGAACTGACGGCGCCCATCAGCCAAAATGCGGTAGCGCGCGCAGAAGCCTGCCGTCAGGAACATGCACGTCGATGCGTAAGCGCCCTCTACGACCAGATCCTCCTTCGCAGAAACCCGTCGTGTCGAGGAAAAAGCCTGTGAGAGCCGATTGATGGCCCGAGCCGGGACATCCCGGCGAATGCTGAGCTTCGCGAACAACAGGTCAGAAAGATCAGTATCGGACACTCTCGACTCCATACCGGCTGCGTGCGCTGACGCGCCATGGCCTTGTCTGGTTCGCCTTTTGGTTGGATCCAAGCAGTCTGGCTGCGCGTCACGATAACGCCGCTGGGCCAGAAGTGTTTCTTCCGTCCTGTAGTCCCGCCGGCCAGAAGGCCGGAGGTCCCGCTAAGGCGCGCTCGAAGCCTCACTTCGGGTGCTCGGGAGGCTGAATCAATGTGTGAAATCGGACGAACAAAGCTGCCGCCGAAGTTCCGAGAGGCTCAAGACTCTTCCCTGCTACGACTTCGACAATGCGCCGGAAGCGGTCATTTTCGGCTAATCCCAAACCGGACGCGCCGGTGATCAGAGGCTCGCTCGCTGCAGACGATCCTCGTCAAGGACGCACCTAGGCCATAACCCACGGCGGCGAGGACGACGCGCCCCCTCCCTCCGGAAAAAGGAGCAGCTCCAAGACCGGAGCCCGACACAGGTTCGGCCCGGCCTCATGAAAAGGAACCAACCTGTCAAGAAACCGTCTGTATGGCGGGGGCCGGTCAGGAGCAGGGTCATGACATCCGAGCAATCCCTTGGGCGGGCGCGCAACGCCGCGACGCCGAGCGGCAAGCCCGAAGCCGCCGAATCCGACAAAGCCGTGATGCGGGTGGGTCGCGAGTCCCGCCGGCGCGCCGGCCCGGACGGGCCGGACGCCACGATAGTCGGCGACATCTTCAAAACGCCTCCCGGTCAGGGGCGAGCAAAAGAACCCAGAGGAAAAACGCCTGGGGCGCGTCCCCCAAATGGATGACCGACCTGCGTCGCCGCTGAATCCCGAAGCCGTTTCGGGGCCACGAGACGGCGACCTGCCGGCCTATCTCGGCAACGGCCTGATTGGCCTGAGGGTTCGCGAGGTCCCCCTCTTCGCCGGCATGGTCCTTGTCAGCGGCCTGACCGGCGCCCATCCGGAGCGCGGGATCGAGGCGGCGGCCGCCGCCCCCTATCCGCTGTCCGGCGATCTGGCGATCAACGGCGTCTGGATGAGCGAGCAACCCTGGGCCGTCGGCGATCTCCGTCAGTCCTACGACTTCGCGACCGCCGAGCTCCACTCCGCCTTCAGTTTTCGGGTCGGAATGCGGAGCCTTGCGGTTGAGGTCGTGACCTTCGCCAGCCGCACGGCCCCCTCGATCGTCGCCCAGGAGGTCCGGGTTGCGGCCGATGGCCCCTGCGAGGTGAAGTTCCGGTCCGTCGTATCGATCGCCGGACTGACCGGACGGGTCGCGCGACGGCGCACGGACACGCCCGGGGAACCCGAACCTGTCTGCGACGGCAGCCTCTTGTGGGAAACGGCCGAAGCGCTCAGTCAATGCGGCCTGGCTCTCGGCACCGAAGCCCCGGCGTCCGCCCGGCGCCAGGTCCTGACCTGGAGCGACGCCGGTCCCCTCTGCACGGAGTATGAGATTCGGCTGGCCTCAGGGAGACCCGCGAGGTTCAGGCAGCTGGCGGCCCTGGTCCCCTCCGCCCTCCATGCCCGGCCTGACGAGGAGGCCGTCAGGCGCCTGGCGCGGACGGCCAAGGATGGTTTTGAAGTCCTGAGACGTTGCAACCGCGCAGCCTGGGCGGAGATTTGGGAAGGCCGGATCGTCATTGTCGGCGCGAGTGCGCGACACCAGGCGCTTGTCGACGCCGCCTACTACTATCTGAACGCCTCCGCCCACCCCGCTTCGCCGGCCTCCACCTCGATCTTCGGCCTCGCGACCTGGCGGGACTATCACTACTACTACGGCCATGTGATGTGGGATGTAGACGCCTTTTGCCTCCCGCCTCTGATCCTCACGCAGCCGGACGCGGCCCGCGCCATGCTGGGTTTCCGGAGTCGGGGTCGGCCCGCTGCGGCGGCCAATGCGCGCCTCTCCGACCGCCAGGGGCTGCAATATCCCTGGGAAGCCGCACCCGGCACGGGCCAGGAAGCGTCGCCCGGCGCCGGCGACGCAGCGCATCATGAGGACCACGTCTCTCTGCATGTGGCACGCGCCTTCTCTCTCTTCGCCGACGCCACGGGCGACCAGCGATTTCTCGAGGAAGAGGCCTGGCCGGTGCTCAGCGGGGTGGCCGACTGGTTCACGAGCCGGGTGAGCCGGACAGACCGCGGCTTTGAGCTTCTGCGTTCGATGGGACCGGCCGAGGTGCCCTCGCCTCCGGACAACGACGCCTTCAGCCTCATGGCCGGCGCGGACGTGCTTCGGCGCGCCCTGCGGGTCGCCGAGCGCCTGCGACAGACCGCGCCCGACGCCTGGAAGACGGTTCTCGCCGATCTCTATCTGCCGGTGCGTTCCGACGGGGTCATCGCCGCCCATGACGACTATGACCGCCGCGAGGAAAAGGGCGCGACCCCCTCCCCCCTCGCCGGCCTCTTCCCCTATGACTATCCGGCCTCCCCCTCTTTGAGCCGCAAGACGCTGGCCTTCTACCTGAAACTCTGGCCCGACTATGTCGGGTCGCCTATGCTCCCTGCTCTCTACTGCGCCTGGGCGACCATGGCCGGCGATCGGGACCTGGCGCTGAGGCTCTTTGAGGAGGGCTTCGCCGCCTACGACCGGCCCCGGTTTCACCAGTGCCTTGAGTACCGGCAGGATCGAGCCGAGGGTCCCGCAGCCGGTCCCTTCTTCGCCAACCTCGGCGGCATGCTTCTCGGTCTCTGCTTCGGGCTGACCGGACTGGTGGTGGACGACGGCGAGCCGGAGTCCTGGGCCCGCCGCCCCATCACCCTGCCGACGGGCTGGGAGGCTGTCAGGATTGAGCGTCTCTGGATAAGAGGCCGCTCAGCGCGCCTTGTCGCGCGGCAAGGCGCCGAGCGCGCCGAGCTGTCCTTCTCCTGAGGTTAGGACGTGGCCGCAGGCTAGCAACGCGCTTGAAGACCTCGCTCGCCCTCCACCTGCAGGCCTTCAGCGTCGGCTCCGCATCGAAGACGGAAGGCCAGGGGTGAAAACACCTCTCCGCTCCGAGCGTCCTGAATGGCGACCCCTGTCAGCCCCTGAGCCTCGAATGACGCCGCCAGGCGCAGGGCGGCGTGGTCATCGGACACGCAGGTGGCGAGGTCTTTCTCCCCGACTTCATAGATGACCAGATAGGGCAATGATCACTCCCAGTTCCGCCTCCCTCGAGAAGCGCCCTCGCCGGGCGTCGTCTCCCTGTGTCGGAAGCCCGACACAGGCGCGCTCAGGACGTGCGCGTCCCGACCTGGAGCGGCGGGTCTCTCTAAAGACAGTGACGAAGAACGTGCGCCTTAAGCCGCGGCGCAGTATCGCAGGCGGCAAGGATTAGGCCTGCATATCGCCCTGGTCTTCTGGCCCATGAGCGGTAGGCCGGCGAAGCCCGGCAAGCGCGTTCGAAGTCTGGGGACTGGCGACTGGGCCTGCCGTCTCCCGCCAAGCGCGCTCACCTATCAAGCCAGGGTTCTGAAGGTGATGGAATATCGCAGGGCCCTCATCGGCGAGATCGAATGCTCCCACTCTCTGCGCGCTTCTCCGGACAGACGATAAGCCGATCCAGGCGCCAGCGGCGCCGCTGACCGGCGCCATCCCGCGTCCGCCCTCTGGCGCAGGCGCATGACGCAAGGCGCTAGGAAGGAGACGCCGAAGATCTCCCCGTAAACCGGCCTGTCGCGGTGCCATCCGATCCCGGCTCCGGGGGCATATTCATTGATGAGGACCTGGACGAAGGCCTCTTCATCAAGGTCGAGCCGTCCGGTCAGACGTCCCAGGAGCCCTTTCAGAAAATCCGGCCAGGGATCGGCTGCTTCCAGCCTGCCCCGTTCCAGATCATAGCGGCGCCCGAAGGCGGCGATCTGCCGGAAGCCCTGGTAGCCCATGTGCTCATAGGGCCTGAAGCTCAACCGCTGCAGTTGCTCGACCACCGCCGCTTGCTCGAATGCCGACAGGACATCCGGCCAATAGTCGAAGCCCGGAGGCACGGCAGGTTGAGGCGCGTGCCCGAACAGGTCGGCCTGGAGCATGGCCGTCACAGCCCCAATTCGCCCGAAGACGCCCCTGACGACCTTCCCGGCGACGCCTTCTCCAGATTGGAAAGGGTCACGCCGACAAGCCGCACGCCCCGGGTCGGTGGATAGAGGGATCGCACCAGCAGGCGGGCGATCTCGCGCAGCCGCGCCTTCGAGGCGACCGGCTCATCAAAGGACCGGCTGCGGGTCGATTGCTGGAAGTCAGCCCACTTGATCTTGACCGTCACGGTCCGGCCCAGCGACCCGGCCTTCTCGCACCAGGCCCAGACATCGTCCGCCATCTCGTCCAGCCCGGCTTCGATCTCCGATGGGTCGACCAGGTCGCTGGCGAAGGTTGTCTCCGATCCGCTCGACTTGCGTTCCCGATCTGGATTGACCGGGCGGAGATCCTCTCCCCGGGCCACGCCATGGTACCAGGCGCCGGACTTGCCGAAGTGATGCTGCAGGAAGGCCAGGGACTGACGCTTCAGGTCCGCGCCGGTCTCGATGCCCAGGCGGTTCATCTTCTCCGCCGTCACCGGCCCGACGCCATGGAAACGCTTCACAGGCAGGGCCTCGACAAAAGCCTCCCCTCGCCCCGGCGGGACTACGAACTGGCCGTTCGGCTTGCGCTGGTCCGAGGCCAGCTTGGCCAGGAACTTGTTGTAGGACACCCCGGCCGAGGCCGTCAGACCGGTCTCCTCGAAGATGCGCGCGCGGATCTCCTCCGCCGTCGCCGAGGCCGTCGACAAGCCCCGGATATTGGCGGTGACGTCGAGATAGGCCTCGTCGAGGGACAGGGGTTCGATCAGGGGCGTGTAGTCTGCGAAGATGGCGTGTATCTGCGCCGAGACGGCGCGATAGACCTCGAACCGGGGCGGTGTGAAGATCAGGTCCGGGCACTTACGCAGGGCCGTGCTTGAGGGCATGGCCGAGCGCACCCCGTACCGGCGCGCCTCATAGCTGGCGGCGGCGACCACCCCGCGCGAGGCGGCGTGACCTACGGCCACCGGCCGTCCACGCAGGGCCGGATCATCCCTCTGCTCCACCGAGGCGAAGAAGGCGTCCATGTCCACATGGATGATCTTGCGAGGCGCGGCGACGTCCATGCGCCACGCCTACCAGAAAGAGAACAAATCCGGAACTGATATCCTGCCCGTCAGCAGCCGCTCCACACCACGCAACCAGGGCGCCCGCCCAGGCAAGGGACCGAAACGGGTTCCGCCAAGGCTGCCAGGGCCCGCTGCCGGACAGTAGGAACACGGCGTCATGCCCACGGTTCGACAGGCGTGGACCAACAAAAGGGAGACACGTCAATGGACCGAGACAAGGACGCCGACCGCTGGGGCGGCCCGGGCTCAAGTCACCAGAACCGGCAGGCCCCGCAGCCCGATCCCGTAGTGAAGGACGCCGAAGATCCCGATCATCTGTCGCCCCGCAGCCAGGTCTCGGGCGGCGGAGGCGAGAAGGATGTGCACAAGGGCCATCCGGCCGAGGCGCGTTCGACCAGGCAGGCGTCCAGCGAGGAGAAGCGCCATGAACGCAACAATCGCCAGTAAACGCCTCGGTCCTTCGAGCGACGAAGCCCGCTGGGCCCGTCGCCTGAGCCCGGACTAGCCCGACCGCCTGCCTTCATCCGACCGCGTCGAGCCGCAAGGCTCCGCCATCGAGGCCCGTCTCCACCGGAGACGGGCCTTCGTCCTGTTCGCCGCCCAGCCGGACGCCCCCCGAAGCGGCTCAAGGTTTGAGGACGACCTTGGTCCACTCATTGGGATTGTCGTGGAAGTTCTTGTAGGCCGTCGCCGCCTCCTCGAGGGGAAGGCGATGGCTGATGAGGTCGGTCGTGTCGATCTGACCGTCCATCACCAGCTCCAGCAGCTTGGGCAGGTATTTCTGCACATGGGTCTGCCCCGTCTTCAGGGTCAGCCCCTTCTGCATGAAGGCGCCGATCGGCAGCTTGTCGCCGATCCCGCCATAGACGCCGGGCATGGAGATGCGCCCCCCCTTGCGGCAGGCCATGATGGCCTCGCGCAGGACATGCTGGCGATCAGTGCCCAGTTTGGTCTCCTGCTTGACCGCATCAATAATGTTATCCGGAGCGAAACCGTGCGCCTCCATGCCTACGGCGTCGATGCAGGCGTCAGGTCCGATACCCGCCGTCATCTCCTTGAGCGCCTCAAGCACCTTGACCTCATGATAGTTGAGCACCTCGGCTCCGTTCTGTTTCGCCAGGGCGAGGCGCCGCGGATGGTGGTCGATGGCGATCACCCGCGCCGCCCCCATGTGGATGGCGCTCTTGATCGTGAACAGGCCGACCGGGCCGCAGCCCCAGACCACCACCGTGTCGCCCGGCTCGATACCGGCGTTTTCCGCCGCCATCCAGCCGGTGGGGAAGATGTCCGAAAGGAAGAGCACGCGCTCGTCTTCGATGCCGTCAGGCACGACAATGGGACCGAAATCCGAGTAGGGAATGCGCGCATACTCGGCCTGGCCTCCGGCGTAACCGCCCGTCAGGTGCGAGTAGCCGAACAGACCAGCAACGGGGTAGCCGTAGGCGACCTCGGAGGCGTCGGATTTGTCGGCCGGGTTGGAGTTGTCGCAGGCCGAATACTGCTCCTTGCCGCAGAAGAAGCACTGCCCGCAGGCGATGACGAAAGGCACCACCACCTTCTGCCCGATCTTCAGACTCGTATTTCCCCGCCCCACCTCGACGACCTCGCCCATGAACTCATGGCCGAGAATATCGCCGCGGTGCATGCCCGGGATGACGCTGTCATAGAGGTGGAGGTCCGAGCCGCAGATGGCGGTGGCGGTGATCTTGATGATGGCGTCCCGAGAATTGACGATCTCGGGATCGGGGACCGTGTCCACCCGAACGTCGTGTTTGCCGTGCCAGGTCAGTGCGCGCATGGAATTCGTCCTTGAAGATCAGCCGCGGGGCGCGGCGACGGGAGCTTGGGAGGTGGAAACCTCGCCCGTCTCCATCAGCTGTTTGAAGCGGCGAAGTTCGCGTCGGGCCTGGATGCGCGGCTCGCGCTGCATCACCTTGGCCACGAGCTTGCCCACGGCGCCGGCGGGCGGATCATAGCTGATCATGACGCGAACCTCGGTCCCCCGTCCGAAGGCGTTGTCGCGGAACTCGACCCAGCCTTCGTGATCGATGTCCGCCACCTCCGTAGAGCGCCAGGCGATCTTCTCGCCCGGCCGATCTTCGACGATCTCGGTTTCCAGTTCGACGTCCATTCCGCCGGGACCGGCTATGACCCAGTCGCGTCCGTCGCTGCTGACGGACCGGACATTGGCCATGAAAAGGGGAAGATTCCGGAACTCGCGCCAGAAGGCGTAGAGCTCGGATCGGGGCCTATTGATCATGACGGCCTGGATGGACGAGGAGGCATGCTCCCCGTCGTGGACGTCGTCGTTCAGAAATCCTGTCGACGCCATATTCGCGTCAGTGCTTCTCGGCTGCGTCTGCATTGTTCTCTCCGGTTCCTGGGAGGCGGCCGCCTCCGCCCATCATCGTTTCTCGCGCGCCCTGGCGAGGTCGCGAACAAGCTTGGTCCGCGCCTGGTCAAACCGCGCCTTCTCTTCCGCGGCCCGGGCTTCAAGGCTCCTCATCTCGCCGCGCACAGCCTCGGCGCTGTCGGCATGAGCCCGCTCGAGCGCCTCTAGTTCGTCAGTGAGGCGCTGAACCCGACGCTGCTCGGCGGGCGTCGGCCCCTTGCGCGCCTTGGTTCGGGCCGCTCGAGGGCCAGCCTTGCCGACATCGACCGCCAGCCCCCGCTCGACGACCTCTCCAGGCCGCGCCCTAGCCGCCTCGGCGTCCTCGGCTTCGGGGGCTTCCCTGGCGAGGCCGGAAGCAAAAATGTCCTGCTGCATGCCCCAGGCGGCCAGGGCCTTGGGTCGGGAGGGGGCCGCCACCGTGAAACGATGAAAGCCGTCCGACCATTCAAAGACCTTCAGCCTGGGGGCCATGCTATTCGCCGGAAATCGACTTCTGGATTTCCTCGGCCTTCTGCAGATGGGCCTCGATCTTGGGCAGGACGGTGCGCGCGTGCGTCGCCAGGGCGGGCGCCTCCGCATTGTCCGAGAAGCCGCGGTGCAGGGTCACCGCCTCCTGATGAGCCGCGACCTGCTGATCGATGTAGACCTTGTCGAAATCGGCAGCGCTGGCGGACCTCAGGTTGTCGATCAGCCCCTTGCGCCGCTGATCGAGTTCCGCAGGCGGGGTCACGTTCGGGGCCGCAGTTGAGGCGGCCGCCTTGAACGCCGCGCTGGCGGCGGTGTGATCCGTCTTGATCATCTGGGCCAAGGCCTTGACGTCAGCCCGTTTCGCCCGTTCGAGAGCGATGTCGGCGGCCTGGATTTCATACATGTCTCCCATAGCGGCGCTCGGGACATAGGCACCGACCATATTGCTCCCCATGGTCGCGGCGGAGGTCTGACCCACCGGAGCCGAAACCGCGTCCTGGGCCTTGTCGACCGCCTCATCCCCCCCCTGCGGACTGCAGGCGGAAAGAAGCGCAGCGGCGGCTGAAGCGGCGATGATCGAGGCGTGGCGCATGGTCGTTAGCTCCTTTTGGGTGTGATTGAGGAAGCGCGCGGCGCGCCCGCAGGTTTCCCTCCCGGGCCCGCCGGGCGTGGCGAGACCCCGGCGAGCCCGGCGCAGCGGGGCTGCGCGCCACTGTCGGGAAGGCGACACAAGCTCGAACGCCGCGGTTGACGCCGACGCTCTCCGTTCGAAACGATCAGTCGAGCGTCGGAGTCTCGATCCGCCGAGCGGCGGCGGAGCTCCTACTCATCCTGAAGTCCCAGGTCACGGCGGAGATCAGCGAGAAATCCCCGGGTGACCTCCATGGTCGGGCTCTGTCCCACCTTGGCGTCCGCCCGGAGCAGGAGGCGCTGCACCTCCTCCTGCTCAAGAAGCCCCTTCTCCACGAGGGTGTCGAGCAGAGTCAGCTGCAAGGCGATTGAAGCGAGCGAAAGCGCTCCGGACTGCTGGGCGTTCATGGGCGATGTCCTTCCGGTGAAACAGGGCAATCCCTCCCGGAGCTGTCTGTTTCTCACGCTCGCTACCCGACACAGGGAGCCTCCACGGAGCCTCGGCGTCAGTAAGAGCCTTGACCGTATCACGACGTTTGATCAGGGCCTCCGGAGGACATCATGCGGATCTTGCGCGACAACGGCCTGACCCTCGTTCTTCTGCTCCTCTTCGCCGCCAGCATTCTGGGCCATGCCCTGACAGGGTGGCGGGTGGAGACGGCGGACGCCCTGCGTCACGGCCAGGACGGCGGCACGCTGATGGAATATCTCGGCAGCGCCGCCTTCCTGTCGACGGTCTTCGAGAATTGGGAAAGCGAGTTCCTGCAGATGGCGGCCTATGTGGTCCTCACCGCCTTCCTGATCCAGAAGGGCTCGTCAGAATCCCGCGCCCCCGAGGCTCCGCCCCGCGACGCCGATCTTGAGGCCCAGGCCGGAAAGGCGGGAGCGCCCGCGCCCTTACGCTGGGGCGCCTTCGCACGGGCTGTCTATTCCCGGTCGCTGGGTCTGGCGCTTGTGGTCCTTTTCCTCGCCTCCTTCATTCTCCACTGGACCCAAAGCGCGCGCGCGGCCGCGCAGGAGGCGCTGGAGCATGGCGAAGCGGCCAAGGGGGCCTTCGGCCATCTCGCCGACCCCCAGCTCTGGTTCGAGTCCTTCCAGAACTGGCAGAGCGAGTTCCTGTCCACGGCGGTCCTGGTGGTTCTGTCGATCTACCTGCGGCAGCGCGAATCGCCTGAATCCAAGCCGGTCGCCGCCCCCCACGACCAGACCGGAGACTAGGCGGACCTTGCCATCCGAACGAGCGCGAGCGCGTTCGCCGCCGCCGCACCCGAGGCGGTGTTGTCGAAGATGGCCCAGCGCTCAGCCCCGGCCGGACCTGCCGCCCTGACCCTTTGAAGAATGGCCTTGAGCCGGTCGAGCCCATAGGCCGAGCGGTACATGTCGGGACTGCCGTGCAAGCGGAAGTAGACATGGGCCCCGGAGCCGCCGGGCAGGCCTGCTCCCGGCGCCGGTTCTGGATCGGCCGCGACGCGCGCGACCCGGCGAGAGGCGAGCCATAGATCCGCCGAGGTCGTGAACCACGAAGCGTGCCGTGGCTCCAGCACGATAGACGCCTCGAGCACAGCCTCGAAGGCGTCCATAAATGCTTCTGCCCGGGCCTCGTCAAAGGCTAGGCCCGGCGGCGTCTGGATCAGGACTGGTCCCAGGCGGTCGCCCAGCCCCCTGAGATCGGCGGCCAGGTCCGCGAGCAGGTCTTCGCAATTCTCCAGTTTTCGACGATGTGTGATTTCGCGGGGCGCCTTTACGGCGAACCGAAAGTCCGCTGGCGTGGCGGCGGCCCAGCGCTCAAAGGTCGAGATCCGATGGCGGCGGTAGAAGGTGGAGTTGATCTCTACGGCGCCGAGGCGGGCAGCGTAACGTTCGAGTCCGCCGCCCGTGAGAGGAAAACGGTCTCTCACCCCTGCGGGAATGGCCCAGCCCGCCGTCCCGATCCGAAGTCTCATCTCCGAGCGTCCCCGCGGCCGGCGCGACCGTCAGGGATCACGCAGGATCGCGACGCGCCGCCATGCCGGGCGTGGTCGGCGCGAGCTCCTGCGCCTGGGTCTTGGGAGGCGGACCATCTGTTCTCTGCAGACCATCGTCAGGCGTCTCGCGGATTGAAAGGATGGAGTCCCCGTTGTTCAACAGGGGGGCGGCGGCGTCCGCCGCCTGGACATCCGTCGGAGAAGGAACCCTCAGCTTGCGCTCGGCGCCATGGGCGTCGGCGACGACGATCTCATAGAATTTCATATCCATTCCTCATCTGGTTCCCGGTTGTGTCGGCGAGCGCGCCAGACCGACATGTCTGGCGCCCTGCTGCTTCCGGGTAGCGCTTCGGCGGCGGACGCGTTCCGGACACGTCGCCCGAAGGCCGGATCGGCGACACATTGGCGACATGGGGAACAGGCGGCGCATTCCGGAGCTTGAACCCTCGAACGCCCAGCACGAAGGATAGAGAGCGCCCATGAAATCCGCTGACAAGCCTGCTGTCCTGCGCAACCCCAGGCGGCTCCTGAAGTTCGCTGGCCTTCTCCTTCTGCTTCTGGCCCTTGTCTACATCGGCACGGCTTTGACAGGGTTTCTGAGAAATCAGGAAAAGCGGCCGGACCCGCGAATGACGGGCGCCGAGGCGCCGCTTGAGCGGGCGGCGGACGACTGAAATCCATCACCGTGCGCAGACCGAAAAGTCGGAAGCCCGACCGATGGAACGCCGTCTTGCGCGTCTCGTTACGCCCTCCCGACGATCAGAAGGGAGACCCTCAAGTTCAATGTCAGCGGATCGCGTCTACGATCAGTATTTTTTCGCCGCCATGGCCGACCGCGGTTTCTACGTCTTCACGTCGCCGCCGCCCCACGCGAGGACGACGACGACGTCCGCGGCGCCGGTCTCGTCCCGCCCGAGCATCAGCGAATCCGGCCGGTCGGCGGCAGAATCCATTCCGGAGGCCGCTCCGCTTGCGGAGGCGGCTTGAGGCCGCCAACCGGCCCCTGCGCCCCCCCACTCCGGGGCGACGTACGGCCTTCGCCGTTCGGGCGTCCCGTTCCCCATCTACGGCGAGGCAAGCCTTGACCACCGTCCCCCACTGGCCGCTCGCCCTCTGGCTGGTTCGCCACGGGCAAAGCGCCGGAAACGTTGCGCTCGAAGCCGCCCATGCCGCTGGTCATGATCGCATCCAACTCGAGATGCGGGACGCAGACGTCCCGCTTAGCGCCGACGGTCTTGTACAGGCCGAGGCCCTCGGATCCTGGTTCGCGAATCTCCCGGCCCATGAACGTCCGGAAGTCGTACTGGCTTCACCCTACCGCCGCGCGCGTGAAACCGCTGAAGCGATTAGAGCCGGCGGCGGCTTGGCGGCGGTCTCCATCTCCCTGTGTGAGGACGAACGCCTCCGCGAGCGAGAATTCGGCGTCCTGGACCGCCTCACTGCCTCGGGCGTGGCGGAGCTATTTCCGGATCAGGCCGAAGCCCGTCGCCTCCTTGGAAAATTCTATCATCGGCCGCCGGGAGGCGAGAGCTGGTGCGATGTCATCCTGAGGCTTCGGAGCGCCCTTGACACCCTCAGCCTGCACCACGCCGGCAAGCGGGTCCTGATCATCGGCCACCAGGTCGTCGTTCTCTGTCTTCGCTACCTGCTTGAGCAACTCGACGAAGCCGAGGTGCTGGCGATCGACGCCCGCGGCGACGTCGCAAACTGCGGCGTCACGGAATATCGTCTGGCCGCCGACGGCGCCCGAATGGAACTGGTCCGGTACAACTTCACCGCGCCTCTTCGAGAGACCGGCGCCGCCGTCACCTCAGCGCCCGACGCCCCGGTGGCCGCCCGATGACTGTCGCCCTCCTGGACGCCGACCTGCTGGCCGGGACGCCCCTGCCGAAGCTCTCGCCGAACAGCGACAAGGAGGAGCGCGGGGCCGTCCTCGTGGTCGCCGGCGGCGGCGGGGTTCCAGGCGCGCCCGTGCTTACAGGTCGGGCGGCCCTTCGCGCGGGAGCAGGCAAGCTCCAGGTCGTCTCGACCCTGCGACTTCTGGGCCCTCTCGGCGCCGTCCTGCCCGAGGCGGCCATCCTATGCGTGCCCGAGACCCGGCGGCTCGAGATCGCCCTGCCCTCCCGTCCACGCGTCGCGGCCCTTGCCGCCCACGCTGGGTCCGTGGTGGTCGGGCCCGGGATGGCGCCGCGGAAAACCCCGCGCCGGTTCGCGCGAAGCCTGATGGAGGCCTGGCCTTTTCTCCCCATCGTGGTGGACGCCGCCGCCCTGCCCTCGCCGTCAGAAGCCGAGGTCTTCTCCCGATTGGCGAACGGGCGGGTCGTCCTCACGCCCCATGCCGGGGAAATGGCCCGACTGCTGGATCGGTCCCGGGAGGCGGTGCTCGCCGACCCTCTCGCCATGGCGCGGGATGCGGCGAGCCGACTGCGGTCCGTCGTCGTTATGAAGGGGGCCGCGACCTTCGTGGCCACGCCGTCCGGCCTGGCCTGGCGGCACCTCGGCGGAGTGGCCGGCCTCGCTACTTCCGGGTCCGGCGATGTTCTGGCCGGTTTGATCGCCGGACTCATGGCCCGCGGAGCCTCACCCCTCCAGGCCGCCCATTGGGGCGTCTATCTTCATGCGGCTGCGGGAAGGCGGCTCGCGGCAGGCCTAGGAGCGCTGGGCTTCCTCGCGTCTGAGCTGCCGGACCAGATTCCCGGGATTCTGGACGAGGTTGATCATTGACGGGCGCCGTCCAGCTATTTGCCGGCTCCAAAAAGATCCAACCCAGACGCCGTCGGATTCGCTGCATCGACAGCCGCGGCCCAGACTTTATTGACCCTTGTCGTCTTCGTCTGGAACGATCCCGTCCAGCACAAGCGCCATGCCGATGGTCATGACCACCCATGCATTCATGATCAATGCCGGGTCGCCTTCCGCCATGGCAAGCGCGGCTGCGCTGAGCCCGCCCGCAGAGAGCAGAGATCCGCACCCCATCTGCAAGGCGGTTTGACCTGGTTCATCTCGCGTCATCGTCGCCCCATCATCCCGACCCGGCGGTCCTGTGATGCTGATCATAGCCTCCGCCCTAGGCGGCGCCGGTCAGAGGCGCCCTCGGTCGGCCTGCGCTCCTGGCGACACGGACCTGATCGGTCATGTCTCTCATGATGCCTGGAGCGCGCCGGTTGCGCGGCTGCCGGATGCTTGGGCCTGCCGAGGCTCCCCAGAACCCGTCAGGCCTCAGCCTCCATAGGCGTGGTGCGCCCGGCGCCAGGACCAGCGCCGAGATCGGCTCCAGTGATTGGATTGGCTGAAGGATCGGACTGGGTGCGGGACCCGAAGGCCTCAACCGTCTTCTTGTCAGCCGGCGACAGCTTGACCGAGGCGTCGCCCGCGCCGCCGTCCACCGCCGCCTGGGCTTCGCGTTCGTCGACGACCTCCCACTGCTCGCCCTCGTTCCAAGACCCGCGCGCATCCCCCTCTCCCTGGGACATGTTGTAGTATTTGTCGGCGAAGTCAGGATGACCGGGAAGCTTGCCCGGCGGGAAGTTGGCGGGGATGGCGTAGAGCGCCTTCTCGAAGGATTTCTGGTGGGCGACTTCCCGTGTCATGAGGAAGGTCAGGGCGTCCTTGATGCCCGCATCATCGGTGACGTTGATCAGCCGTTCATAGACAATCTTGGCCCGGGATTCAGCCGCGATATTGGAGCGAAGGTCGCAGGCCGGATCACCGATCGAGTCGATGTAGGCCGCCGTCCAAGGCACGCCGGCGGAGTTGATCAGGGCCGTGCCGCCGCCGTAGAGGATGGACATCGTGTGGCTTTCGCCGCCCGAGGTCATGCTGGCGTAGAGGTCCGCCTCTTCCTCGGCGGCTTCCGCGAGCTTGCCCTTTGCCCCGCGATTGAGCATGGCGACGATGGAGCCGATGATCTCGAGATGGCTCAGTTCCTCAGTGGCGATATCCATCAGCAGGTCGCGGCGACCCACGTCCTCGTCGGCCAGCCCCTGGGTGAAGTAGCGCATGGCGGCGGCCAGCTCCCCCTGGGGACCGCCGAACTGTTCCAGCATGAGCGTGGCCAGGGCGGGATTGGGTTCAGCGACCCGAACCGTATACATCAGCTTCTTGTTATGCATGAACATGGGACAGACATCCTTTTGATGACAATGGAAATGATGTCGAGGTGGACATGGCAGTTCAGCGGCTGGCGTTTTCGCCGGCGCGCCTCAACTCGAGGTGCTTCTCAACCAACAGGGGCAGGCTTTCGTCGACCCAGCGCGCCATGCGCAGCTCCTCCTCCAGGGTGGCCTTGAGAGGGTCGTAAGCCGCCGCATAGCCTCCGCTCTCGGCCAGCAGGATCAGGGCCCGATAGGAGGCCGCCTCAAAATTCTCGAAGGCGTAGTTGGCGAAGGCGTTCTTCAGAATCTCGTCTTCGGCGAAGCTGTGGCCGATGGCCGCCAGATTGCCGCCGAGCGACAGCGCGGCGTCCTTCAGCCCGGACGGCGTCTCGTCGAAGCCGGCTAGCAAGCTCTCCAGACGGACGATCTGTCCCTCGGTCTCGAGACGGTGGGCTTTCAGCCTGTCGGCGACCTCGGTGAAGTTCAGGGCCCGCTCGATCTGGCGATCCATCAGGGCCAGGGCCTGATTCTCCACCGCGTGGGCGTTCTTGAGGCCCGTAACGAAGACGTCGCGCCAGATGTCGTCTGCATTGGTCATATCGGCCTTCCTTCCTGCAATCGGTACAGAAGGCTAACCCCTCGCGACCGGCGACGGAGCCGACGTGTCGGGTTCAGGTCACTGCGGATCGTTGCTCCCGCCCTTGCCTTCCGGACAAGCACGCTGCGGACGACGGCGATCCAGGTCGAACCCGTCGCCCTGCGACAGGACGTGGAGGCGAACGTCAAACATGGACAGGGCGTCATCGGCGCCGCCCTCCGAAATATTGGAATGCGTCGCGCCCTCGCCGTCCACGACGTAGACGGCGCCGTCGCCCAGCACCCGCAGCTCTCCTTGCTCGACCACCACAGCCGTGTTTTCGTCAATCCCCAGCCCCATGAGGCGCGGATTGTGGGCCACTGCGCCCAGAAGCCGGCCGAACCTTCCCCTTTCGGCGAAATGCTGGTCGATGATGACATTGGGGAGCAGGCCGAGTCCCGGCGCCATATGCACCTCTCCGATCCGATAGGATTCCGCGCTAGGTCCCTTGACCAGCATGGTCTCGCTCATCACCGACGCCCCTGCAGAGGTTCCTGCGATGAGGCCGCCGCGCGCATGAAGATCCCGGATGCGTTGCTCGATCGGCGTGTCGCCGATCTGGCTGGCGAGCCTGAGTTGGTCGCCGCCGCTGAAGAAGACGCCGGCGGCGCCGTCAAAAACGTCGAGAAGATCCTTGTCACGGCTTTCGGCCCGATCCTCGACGTAGAGCTCGATCAGATCCCCGACGCCAAGGCCGCTGAAGCCTTTTCGATAGCTGTCGAAGTAGCCTTCGGGCTCATGGGAGGCGATGGTCGCGATCACCAGCCTGCCCCCGCCGAGACGGCGGGCCACCTCGCTGAGGATGACGCGCTCGCCGGTCTTGTCTTCATGTCCGCCGATGATGATCAGGGGGCCCTTACCCATGGGGAGGCTCCAGAACGACGCCCGGTGCATTCAGGCCCAGGGCCGAGGACGGGAAGGTGGGGCGGAAGGCCAGGATCTGCTCCCACACCGCTTCGATACGTGTCGGCGTCAGGACGACGAGGTCGCCGGGCCGCGCCGCTTCAAGGCATGCCGCCACCGCCTCCTCCTCCTTCTGCACGCCGCGAAAACGCGACCCGTCCGCTCCGCTGCGCAGCGCCCCCTCGGCGAGAAGGCGGATGACTTCTCCGGCGGGCCGGCCGCGGTTGTCGGGCGTCTCCCTGAAGACGACCTCGTCGAAGAAGCCGGCGCTGATCTCGCCCATGGCGACGATCTCCTGCGTTCGCCGGTCGCCCGGGATGCTGATCATGGCGATGACCCGTCCGCCGACGGGCCGGATCGCGGCCACAAGGGCGCCGAGCGCCCGAAGGCCGTCCGGATTGTGAGCATAGTCCATGATGACCCGGAAGCCGTGCTGATCGCAGATGTTGAGACGACCGGGATTCTGCTCGTAGCTGGATGTGAAGCTGGCCAGGGCCGGCCCGATCCGCTCCGGGGGCACGCCCACGCCGTAGCAGGCCGCCGCGGCCGCCAGGATGTTCGCCACATTGAAGACGGCTGCCCCGCCCAGGGTTGCAGGTAGGTCGGCGGCATGGCCCAGCCGGCGGCGCTCCCCCCGGTCGTGAAGTTCCAAAACCCCGCTTTCGGCGTCGTAGAGGACCGCGCTCCCCCCTTCGGCCACATGCTTGAGCAGGAAGCCCGGCGTCTCCGCGCCGCCTCGCATGGAGAACCAGCAGACCCGGCCTCCGGCATGGCGCGCCATCCGCAGGGTCAGGGGATCATCAGCGTTGAGGACGCTCAGCCCCCGACGGGACACGGCCTCCGCCACCACAGACTTGACCTTCGCCAGGTCCTCCAGCGTGTCCACGCCTTTGAGCCCCAGGTGGTCGGGCTGGACATTGAGGACGCAGCCAACGTCGCAACGGTCGAAGGCGAGCCCCTCGCGGAGGATGCCGCCTCGGGCGCACTCCAGCACTGCGACGTCCACAAGGGGGTCGTTGAGCACCATCCGGGCGCTGCGCGGGCCGCTGGCGTCGCCGGCTCGGATTCTCTCTCCGTCGACATAGACCCCGCTGGTGTTGGTCAGACCGACAACCTGGCCTTCCGCTCGCAGCACATGGGCGATCATCCGACCCACGGTCGACTTCCCATTGGTGCCCGTCACCGCGATGACGGGAATGCGGGACGGAACGCCCCGCGGGAACATCATGTCGATGATCGGCCGGGCGACGTCTCGCGCCTCGCCCTCCGAGGGCGCCAGATGCATGCGCAATCCCGGCGCCGCATTGACCTCGACCACCCCCCCGCCCGTGTCACGCACCGAGCGGCGGATGTCCGGCGCCAGAAGATCCACTCCGGCCACGTCCAGGCCCAGGGCCAGGGCGGCCCGCCGGGCGATTGCGGCGTTGGCCGGGTGAATCTCGTCGGTCCGGTCCATCGCCGTCCCGCCCGACGAGAGGTTGGCGGCGGTACGCAGCAGGACCCTTGCGCCGGGCGCGGGGACGCTCTCGGGCGACAGGCCCTGGCGGGCGAGGAGGGTCAGCGCCTCCTCGTCGAGACGGATCAGGGTCAGGCTGTTCTCATGGCCGACGCCCCGGCGCGGGTCGAGGTTGACCTGTTCGACCAGTTCGGCCACCGACCGGCGCCCGTCGCCCTCGACGCAGGGCGGCCGGCGCTCGGCGACGGCGACGACCTTCCCGTCGACCACCAGGACGCGGTAGTCCCGGCCCGGAAGCTCCTGTTCGACGATGACCCGTCGTCCATGGGGCGCGGCCAGGGCGAAGGCCTTCCTGACGGCCTCGGGCGTGTCGAGACCTGTCGTCACCCCCCTTCCGTGGTTGCCGTCGAGCGGCTTGACCACGACTCTCCCGCCCAGGCGGGCGGCGGCGGCGGCGGCCTCTTCCGCGGTGCGGACCACCTCGCCGCGCGCAGTCGGACAACCAACCGCGTCGAGCAGGGCCTTGGCCTGAGCCTTGTCGCCCGCCAGTTCGGCCGCGATCAGGCCTGTACGATCCGTCACGCTGGCGCGGAGGCGTCTTTGCCGGGCGCCCCAGCCCAGGCGCAGCAGGCTCCCGGTGTTGAGGCGTTCGACAGGAATCCCCCTCCGGCGGGCGGCGTCGACCAGGGCCTGGGTCGAGGGTCCGAACGCGGTCCGGCGCACCGCGTCCCGAAGGATCGACACCGCCGCGTCAGCGCCGACCGCACCCGGCAGACGCGAGTCCAAGCTATCCGCACAGACCCGGTCCAGACCGCCGATCCCGGCGAGGGTGTCCGGCAGGAGGGCGTCGCAAAGCTGGAGGGCCAGTCGTCCGGCCAGGAGGGCCGTGGTCTCGTCGCGATAAGTGAAAAGGATGTCGTAGACGCCCGCGCTGCCGCGCACCGAACGCGTCTTGCCGCGGGCGACAGGGGTTCCTGCGCGGGTCTGCAGTTCAAGGGCCACATGCTCCACGACGTGGCCGAACCAAGTCCCGTCGCGCAGACGACGGACAAATCCGCCCGGCTCGCCGTAACAGCATCCGTGCCGGCGCAGACCGGGAAGCCCCTCCAGCAGGCGGGTCGTGAAGTCGCCCAGCCGATCGGTCGGCCAATCCTCCATCCGCCCCAGATCCAGGCGGATCCGCGCCATGGGTCTTGCGCTGTACAGATGAGGGCCGCGGTAAAGGCTCCGCTCGAGAACCTGCATCGGCCGCTCTCCGGTCGCCGTCGTCATCGTGCTCATGCAGCCAGCTCGCGCGGCGCTTCCTCGGTCAATCCGCGCACCAGGGCGCGAACCACCATGGCCGCGGCCACGGCGCGCGACGGGGCTTGACCGTCGACAAGGGCCGCTCCGTCTCCTGGGTCCGTCACGGCCCAGATCCAGATCTCTCCGACCTGGCTGATCGTCCATCCAAATCCAGCCTGTTTCATTCGGCGCCTCCCTGAAGGACTGGATGAACCGACTGTCCCGAACCCAGTTCCACTGTCTGAAACCCGACACGGAGGCAGGGATTTCACGGCCTCGCACCCCTTCGGGAACCCTGGGTCGCGGCAAGGCGTATGGCAGTCCCCAAGTCACAGGAGCCTTTCATGTCGCCAGAGGGTCCAGCCCCGCTCCCCGCCCCCGAACCCTCGGACCCGGCGGGTTTTCATCGCCGGTTGGCGCACTGGAACCACCGTCGCCTCGCCCCAGCCACGCCGCGCCCTGCCTGGCGTGACGACCTCCGCCACGATGCGGAGATGATGCTGGTCGAGGGCGAATTCATCGAACGCGCACGGGCCGAGGCCGCGCCCTGGCTCGCCGACCTTCCTTCCACCGCCGACGCCTTCGTCGCCTGGTTCGAGGCGCTCAAGGGATTCGGCCCCGGCGAGACGGATCCGCTCTTTCCCTGGCTGGCCGAGACGGCGTCGATAGAGGAGATGCGCTGGTTCCTGCTCCAGGAGGTGGCCGGTGAAGCCGGGTTCGAGGATCTCGTGGCTATGGCCCAGGTCAAGATGCCGGCCCGTCCCAAGCTCGAATTGGCGCGCAACTATTGGGACGAGATGGGTCGCGGGTCGGAGGCCGGCATGCACGGCCCCATGCTGGACCGTCTCGCTGCGGCGCTCGACCTCAATCCCAGGATCGATGAGACGGTCTGGCCGTCCCTCGCGCTCGGCAATACCCTCGTCGCCTTCTCCACCCAGAGACGCTACGCCTATCACGCTCTCGGGGCCCTGGGAGCGGTCGAGCTCACGGCACCCTGGAGAGCCGCCCATGTGGCGGAGGGGCTGAAACGACTCGGCGTCGGCGTGGAGCGCAAGTACTTCGCCCTTCACGCCACCCTGGACATCGCTCATTCCGAAGCCTGGAACGAGGAAGTGCTTCGTCCGCTTGCGGCGGAGCGGCCGGAGTGCGTCCGGGCCCTGGCCGAAGGTGCGATCATGCGGCTGATGGCGGGGGCCCGCTGTTTCGAGGCTTACCGGACCCATCTCTGGGGCGCCTCGCCCCTACGTCGCTCCGCGTGATGGCGCAGGCCTTCACGGCCCCCGACCTCGCCCTGCTGGATCTTCTTTCTCGCCTGGACGCCGTCGGATACGATTTCGTTTCGCCTACCCCGGCCACCCATGGCGTGGTCGCGCGACGACAACGGGCGGGAGGGAAGAACATCCTTCGGGACATTCTCGGCTGGGGCCGGGCCTTTGATCCCCAAACCGCGCCCGCTTGGCTTCTGGACGTTCTGACGGAGGCCGACGCCCTCAAGGAAGACGCCGACGGCTTGCGCGCCCGGCTTCGCGTGAGCCGGTTGGACGGTCGCCTTCACCTGCATTCCGCCTCCTCCGCGGACGACCAGGCCGTCTTCCTGGGCCCCGACAGCTATCGCTACGTCCGTTTCCTGCGCCACGCCCTGTCCGGCGCCGCATGGAGAAAGGCCCTCGAGATAGGGGTGGGCGCCGGGGCCGGAGCTCTCGCGATCGCCGCCCTCAATCCGCAAGCCGCTGTCGTCGCCACCGACATCAATTCCCAAGCCCTTCGCCTCTGCCGTCTCAACGCCCGGCACGCCGATCTTCAGGTCGATCTCCGCCCAGGCGGCTTTCCCGTTGAGGGCGTCTGGGACCTGATCGCGGCCAACCCGCCTTACATGGAGGGCCGCAGCGGACGACTGTACCGCGACGGCGGCGGTCAGTACGGGGCGGAAGTCGCCCTGGGCTGGGCAGGCGAAGCCCTTTCCCGTCTCGCGCCCGGCGGCCGCCTCCTGCTCTATACCGGCGCCCCGGTCGTGGCCGGCGAAGATGTGGTGCGGGCCGCCCTCACGAGCCTGGCGCGCCGGCGCGGGGCGCATCTGGTCTATGAGGAGATTGATCCTGACGTCTTCGGGGCCAGCCTCGCTCGGCCCGCCTACGCCGAGGTTGAACGCATCGCCGCCGTCGGCGCCGTGGTCACCGTCTGACGGCTGCTTCTCCGCTGTGTCGGCTTCCGGTCTCAGCCGACCGGCCTGTTCGCGGATCGTTAGGCCTGTCTGAAGCCATAGGGAGAAGAACGACATGTCCGTCATCGACAAGGCCATCGCCGCCATCACGCCAGCACCTTCGGCGGAAAAGAGGGCGGAAGCCACGGCGGCGGCGCGTGAGGTCGCAGTGGCCGGGGACTGGCTGTCTACAGCCCTGGATCACCATGAAGCGATCAGGACGGCGTTCCGGGCCGGTCGAGAGGCGGCCTCGGGCGCGGAGCGTCTGACGGCGCGCGGCGCCCTGGCCCTTGTCCTCAATGGTCACAGCCTCGCGGAGGAACTGGTTCTTTATCCAGCCATGGCCCGCCACGGCCACAAGGGCCAGGCCGGCCTGGCCTATAGCGAGCAGACCGCCGCCAAGATGCAGATGGCGGAACTTGAGACCATTGCGCCGGATTCGGAGGCATGGCTCGACAAGTGGGAGCATGTCGAGGGCGCCGTCCTGACCCATATGTATGAGGAAGAGCACGGTTGGTTTCTCCTCCTGAAGGCTCATGCCGAGGACCAGGACCGATTGAAGTTCCGCTACCTCCAGGAATTCGATCGCTACGTCGGCGCATGACCCCCGCACGTCGCTCCCCGGCTCCGGACACCCTGCGGGAGGCCGCCCCGCCTGTGATCATAGACATGACGATGATCTGGAATTCGAGAGCGCCGCGGGAATCCTGGAACAGGCCGAAGCCCCGAGCCTTGTCATGCGATCTCCGCGCGACCGTCCGTCGTTGCGGCGCTCCGGCCATCGGGGTCAATGACAACTTCGGGCGACGGTTTGAAGACCGGCGGCAGATCGTCGAGCGCGCGTGTCGCCGCGGAGCGCGGGGAGCCTCCATCTCCTGGCGTCTGGCGTCTGGCGTCTGGCGTCTGGCGTCTGGCGTGGTCCTCCCTCATGCGCCCTTCGCCGATCGAGGAGAAAAGATATGGCCAAGCTTATGGCAATCGCATCGAATGATGGCGGTAAGGTCTGGATCAGCCCAGAGCATGTCATCAAGCTCGCAACGCTGGGCGTGGGCCGAACGGTCTTGACGCTCACATCAGGCGAGACGTTCGAAATCGGCGGCGATCTTGATGATATCGCTGATGCGGTGAACCGTAATCGCGCCGACGCCATTCATCCCTGATGCAGCCCTTCCCCTAGGGTCGAATATGGTCAGGAACGAAGCGAGCGAAGGCCGTTTTGGGTTAGCCGATAAGAGGACCGGATGAGCGAAACGCAAACCAGCAGCGCCGCCTTGATCCTTCGAGCGGGCAAGGTCCGCATCGCGTCGCGCATTAATCTGTCCAATGGCGGGCTGCTGGCGGTTGGAGGGCTTGTATCCAGCATACTCGTGTCGACGGCGGCCCTGGTCTGGGTTTCGACCAACGTCGCCCGCCGGCATCCCGTGGCGACGGGGTTGCTGCACCGACGTTAGCCACGAAAAAGGCCCGCCGTTTCCGGAGGGCCTTGGGATTACTTGGGCTTCTTCGAGCCGCCGGCCGGGATCTTGTCGATCAGACCCTTCATGCTTGGGTTGGATGCGTTGGTCTTCGGCTGGGCCTTCTTGGCCTTCCCCTTGGATTCTTTCACGTCGTCGTGCCTTTCATGTGCGGGGAAGGCTATCAGCCCTGGCCCCGGCAAATGAGGCCGAACTGTCCCGTTTCAGAATGAGCCGTGCGGCATATGGCCCGGGTTGCGCGACGCGCCGCCGTCGAACTAGGGCGGCCGCCACGCCGAACAGGGCAAGCGCCAGAATGATCATGGCCCACTCCGACATTGTCGGGATCGCCGCCACCCTCAGGACGAGATGCAGGGTGCTTTCTTTCTGGATGTTCTCGTCTTGGAGCGTGCCGCCGTCCTGCAGCGGCCTGCCGGCGAAGATCAGAATCTGCTCGGGGGGGTTGGAAGCCCTCCTTGTCCTGGATTTTTTGACCTTCGCGGCCTCGATCGAGACGCTCGACTCAACGTCAAGCGTGATCGTCTCACCGGTCGATGTCGTTGGCGAAGAGTTGCAAGCTTTGAGAGAACACAGGCTGGCGCGCCAGCGGTCCGGTCGCCGACGCCCACATGCGTTCCCATGACCTTTGGGCGCCCCGCGACGATCTCGCCCCGTCTCGCCCTGGGCGATTGGCCTCGGCCCTGGGCATACTCTCCGACGGGCCAGGCGCCGACACCCGTCCGGCAGCCAGTCTCGACGCGGCGTTCCGGAACAGCAGCGCTTCGACCGGCGCTTGATTTCAACTTTCGGCCAGCGCGAAACACGCGAAAAACCAACCTATGTGAAGAACTGAGCGCCGAAGCCATGCTGTTGGTCGAAGGCCATGAAGAATCAGTTGGATATAGGTCTTGAAGCACGGCTCACCGCTCCCCTTGAGCGTATGCTGGCCAGCTTCGCCCCGGTAGGGATCGAGGGGACGGCCCTGATCCGCACCAGCTTCACGAGCGCCCCACAGCAGCAGCCGTCCGGCGCCGCCATTCCCATGGACCCCGAGCGCAACCAGGCCCGACTGGTAGCGAGCGGCTGGATCGCGAGGGGCGCCATGCTGAACGACGGACGCCGTCAGATTGTCGGTCTCAGCCTGCCGGGCGACGTGATCGTGGCTTCGGGTTCGGTGGACGCCGATCTCCAGGTCTGGGCCTTGACCGAAATCGTCACGGTGGACGCGACCGCCTTCTGGACCATGCTTTCTGAACCCGGGGCCCTGGCCTCCCCGCTGAAGGAAGCCTGGCGGCGCTGCCGGACAGCCGAGCGGCTTCGAATGGCGCGCCAGGTCATCCGGCTCGGACGGCTCAACGCCTACGAACGTACGGCCCACTTGCTCCTCGAGCTGCACGAGCGGCAGGTCCGTCTGGGGTCAGCGCGCGGCGGCGCCCTCCACCTTCCCCTGACCCAGGACGTGCTCGCCGACATCCTGGGCCTGAGCGCGGTCCACATGAACCGTACGCTGCAGCAGCTTCGACGCAACGTCCTCGTCGACTACAGGACAGGACGCACCGTGCTGCAGGATCTGGCTGGCCTCGTCCAGGCGGCCAACCTCAGCGCGGTTTGCGGGCCGCTCATTCCTGCGCCCTTCCAACACCCCGGAGCGACCGGAACCGGTCGGTCCTCGGACGGGTTGACCTGAAGCCTTTGCAAGCGAGGACCCCATGACCCGCCCCCCTGACAAGCTGATCCGCCCGCACCCCGAGGACAATACCGACCCCACGGTGACGGCGCCGGCCCGTACGGACGGACGGTCAGACGGTCTTGAGGAAAAGAAGCCCGTCCGGATTTTCCGCGCGGGTCAGAACGCTGGCGGCGACACCCGCTCCACGGCGGCCGCGACCCGGACCTAGGGTCGCGTCGCCGGCGCCCATGTGCGCACGCTCTGTCGCCGCAGCTCCGTCTTAGCCCATGACGAGGGCGGCCAAGTCGTGGATCGGACACTGGCAACAACAGGGCGGCCGCGTCCCTTCCCCTCTGGCAACGGAGGACTCTGATGAAACCCATACTGGTGACGGGCGGCGCGGGCTACATCGGCGCGCATGCCTGCAAGGCGCTCGCAGCCGCCGGCTTCGAACCCGTGGTGTTCGACGATCTGAGCAACGGCCATCGCGACGCGGTCAGATACGGCCCCCTGGTTACGGGAGACGTGCGCGACAGCGCCGCCCTGAGCACCTGCATGAAGCGGCATGGCGTGCAGGGCGTGATCCACTTCGCCGGCCTGATCGAGGTGGGTCGATCCGTCCAGGATCCGGCGACCTTCTGGGACGTGAACCTCAACGGAGTCGCTTCGGTCCTCGCCGCCATGCGCGCCAACGGCGTGCGGCGGATCGTTTTCTCTTCCACCGCCGCCGTCTACGGCCAGGCCGGCGCCGGGCTTCTGGATGAAACGGCGCCGGCGCCTCCCATCAATCCCTACGGCGACAGCAAGCTGGCGGCCGAACGTCTGATCGCCGCCCATGCCCGCGCCCATGGCGTGGAAGGCGTAGCCTTACGCTATTTCAACGCCTCGGGTGCGGACCCGGAGGGAGAGCTCGGCGAGGCCCATCAACCCGAGAGCCATCTGATCCCCCTGGCCCTTGAAGCCGCGCTTGGCTTCGGTCCTCCGCTCAAGGTCTTCGGCCTGGACTTCCCGACGCGCGACGGCGCCTGCGTGCGAGATTTCATCCATGTCGCCGACCTCGCGCGCGCGCACGTCGCGGCCCTCACGGTCCCGGTCGATGAAGCCGGTTTCCTCGCGATGAATCTCGGACTGGGCAGGGGGCTGTCGGTGCTGGAGGTCATCGCGGCCGTGGAGCGGACGACCGGCCGCCCCGTGCCCTGGGAAGCCGTGCCGCGGCGCGCCGGTGATCCTCCTGTCCTCGTGGCGGAACCAGGCCTGGCGCGGCGTCGCCTGGACTGGACGCCGAGGCTTACGACGATTGACGACATCGTCGAAACCGCCCTGGCCTGGCGGCTGAATCCACGCTTCGGCCCCGCCGCCGCCCACGCCCATGTCGCCTGAACAAAAGCCGCTGGAAATCTGGGGCGGTCACGAATGCTCATTGAACCGGGTCGGCGAGACGTTTCGAGATCAGACCGTCCTGAGCGGACATGAGGAAAGGGAGGACGATCTGGACCGGTTCGCCGCTCTCGGTCTCAAGGCGCTGCGCTATCCTCTCCTGTGGGAAAGAACGGAACTCTCGCCGGGCGTCCTCGACTGGAGCTGGGCGGATCGGAGGCTTGGCCGCATACAGGCCCTGGGCATGGGCGTGACCGCCGGCCTGGTACATCACGGGTCGGGGCCGGCCTGGACCGATCTCCTGGACCCGGACTTCGCATCGGGTCTGGCGCGCTTCGCGGGCGCGGCTGCAAGGCGTTATCCCTGGATCCGGGACTGGTGCCCGGTGAACGAACCCCTGACCACTGCGCGTTTCAGCACCCTTTACGGCCTGTGGCATCCCCATCTTCGAGACGAACGGTCTTTCTGGCTCGCCCTCCTTAATCAGGTCGACGCCGTGCGCGGCGCCATGCGCGAGATCCGGCGGACCATACCGGAGGCCCGACTGATCCAGACCGAGGATTTCGGCCGGACCTTCGCCACGCCGCCCTGCCAGGACCAGGCTGATCATGAGAACCGTCGGAGGCTGATGACCTGGGACCTGCTCTGCGGACGGGTGACGCCCGAGCACGATCTTTACCCCCGTCTCGCCCACATGGGATTGGGCCCTCGTCTGGACGCCATCTCAGCCGATCCCTGTCCCCCGGTGATCGGCCTCAATCACTACCTCACCAGTGATCGTCTTCTGGACCACCGGCTGGACCGCTATCCCGCGTCGCTTCATGGCGGAAACGGACGCCTCGCTTACGCAGACGTCGAGGCGGTGCGTGTCATTGACCCCGCCCCGCCGGGCTGGAGCGCTCATCTGCAAGCACTCTGGCGCCGCTACCGCAGACCCATCATCGTCACCGAATGCCACCTCGGCTGCACCCGCGAAGAACAGTTGCGCTGGCTCCACGAATGCTGGTCGGCGGCGCTGGACGTCCGCCGGTCGGGGGCGAAGGTGGAGGCCGTGACCGTCTGGAATCTCCTGGGCAGCTTCGATTGGGACAGTCTCCTGACTCGCGCGGACGGCCGCTACGAGACTGGCGTCTTCGACATCTCGGAAGGCGCCCCTCGTAAAACGGCCCTGGCGGCGCTCGTGAGGGACCTGGCCCTGGATGGCGACACCGATATGGCGCTCGCAACCGAGACCGGGTGGTGGCGGCGCCCGCAACGTCTGCTCTACCCGCCGCCAAGATCCGGGTCCCTGTCCTGTCGGCCACGGGAGGCGGCCCCCTTGCAGGCCATTGCCTGCCAGGACGCGCACCCTGAACTCCTGGCGGAGTGCGAACGTCGAGGATTGCGTCTGGACGGCGCCGACGACGGCGCGGCCTGGCGCTTCGTCGCTTCAGAGACGCCGACGCGCCGAGCTCTGGATCTATTGATCGACCAGCGCCTGTCCCGGGACTCTGTGCCCTCGACCCGACACAGGGATACGGGCGGCGGTCGTAGGGTTTGATCAAGGCTCCTTTTTTGAAGAAAGCCGCCATGACCCAGACTTCCGCCGCCTCCGCCGCCGATGTTCTTGATCTTCCACACGCGCGACGAGATCCCGTCGTCTGCCTCTCCCATCTGCGGTGGAACTTTGTCTTCCAGCGGCCTCAGCATCTCATGGCCCGGTTCGCCCGGACCCGGCCGGTCGTCTTCCTGGAAGAGGCCCTGCCTGCAGATCCCGGCGCTCCGGTCGGCCTCGACGTTCGGGCATGCCCCGACACCGGCGTGCTGGTGGCCACGCCCCGACTTCCGCATGGCGTCGACGGGCCCTGTCGTGACGCTGTCGTGCGACAGCTGCTCGACGACCTTCTCGCCGACCGCGCGCTGAGCCGTCCCGTGCTTTGGTACTACACACCGATGATGTTGCCGGTCGCGAGACATATCGAAGCCGCCGCCGTGGTGTTTGACTGCATGGACGAGCTTTCCGCCTTCCGTTTCGCCCCGCCGGAACTCCGAATTCTGGAGGCGGAGTTGATGAGCGCGGCGGACGTGGTTTTCACCGGCGGCTACAGCCTCTTCGAAGCCAGGCGGAACCGGCACGCCAATATCCATCCCTTCCCTTCCAGCGTCGACGTCCCTCACTTCGCACGGGCGCGCGAGGCCGGACGCGATCATCCGGCTCAGGCGGATCTGCCCGGGCCGCGGCTCGGCTTCTACGGGGTCATCGACGAGCGCATGGATCTGGACCTCATCGCGGCGGTCGCCGACGCACGGCCGCATTGGTCGCTCGTCTTCGTGGGTCCGGTCGTCAAGATCGACCAGGCCGACCTGCCCCGGCGTCCTAATGTGCATTACCTGGGCCTGAGGACCTATGATGAGCTCCCGGACCTTTTGGCGGGATGGGACGTGGCGCTCATGCCTTTCATGATCAATGAGTCCACCCGTTTCATCAGTCCGACGAAGACACCCGAGTATCTCGCGGGCGGTCGCCCGGTGGTCTCGACCCCGGTCGCCGACGTGGTGCGGCATTACGGGACTCTGAAGGGCGTCCACATCGCCGAAGGCGCCGACGCCTTCTTGGCCGGTTGTGACGCAGCCCTGGCTCAAAGGGACGACGCGTCGTGGCTGGAGGAGGCCGACGCCGCTCTATCGCACCTGTCATGGGACCAGACCCAGGCCCGGATGGCGGTCATGGTCGACAGGGCCGCTGCCCTCCGCGAACCCCTCACGGGCGGCGTCGCACATCGCCCATGCTCCACCGGTCCCGGCTCCATTCGCGCCCCTGAATCCCCCTTCATCCGTCCATCAAACCGGGCGTCTCACTACGACGCCCTTGTCGTCGGCGCCGGCTTCGCGGGTTCAGTCATGGCCGAACGCCTGGCCTCAAGCGGACGACGGGTCCTCCTGGTCGATCGCCGTTCCCACATCGGCGGCAACGCCTACGACGAACAAGATGCGGCGGGCGTTCTGGTCCACCGGTACGGTCCCCACATCTTCCACACCAACTCGGCCGAGGTGTTCGACTATCTCTCGCGTTTCACACCCTGGCGGCCTTATGAACATCGGGTTCTGGCGCGAGTGGGGGAACGCCTCGTGCCCATGCCTATCAACCGGACGACGCTCAATCTGCTCTACGGCCTGGACCTCAGGTCCGACGAGCAGGCCGAGGCCTATCTGGCGTCGCAGGCTGAGCCGGTGGACAAGGTGGTTACGTCCGAGGATGTCGTGGTTTCTGCGGTCGGCCGGGAGCTCTACGAGACCTTCTTCCGCGGCTACACCCGCAAGCAGTGGGGCCTGGACCCTTCGCAGCTAGACCGTTCCGTGACGGCGCGCGTCCCGACGCGAACCAATACCGACGACCGCTATTTCACTGACGCCTTCCAGGCCATGCCCCTGCACGGCTATACTCGGCTGTTCGAGAACATGCTGGATCACCCCAATATCCGGGTGGAGACGGGTGTGGACTTCAGGGATGTCGAGGCCGAGGTGCTCTACGACCATCTGGTCTTCACGGGGCCTATCGACGAGTTCTTCGACCACTGTTACGGGCCGCTGCCCTACCGGTCGCTGCAGTTCCGCCACGAAACGCTTCAGCTGGAGACCTTCCAGCCTGCCGCCGTCGTCAACTACCCCGATGAGGCGGCGCCCTATACCCGGGTGACGGAGTACAAGCACCTGACGGGCCAGTCGCATCCCTGCACCAGCATCAGCTATGAATACCCCTGCGACGACGGCGACCCCTATTATCCGGTCCCCCGCCCCGAGAACCAGGCGCGCTTCAAGCAGTACGAGGCGCTCGCCCTCGCGCGGCGCGACGTCAGCTTCGTGGGCCGCCTCGCCACCTATCGCTACTACAACATGGATCAGGTGACCGGACAGGCTCTGGCCGCCTTCCGTCGACTGACAAGGGCCTCCGTCGCTACAGGTCTGACGGCAAGTCCGGGTATCCGGGCCTGACGCCCCGTCTTCGGCCAGGCCTGTGTCTTCCGCCTCCACCGACGGAAACCCTCATTCTAACCCATGTTATTGGACCGCCTCCTGTTCCGGGGCGAGGATGGCTCCATGTCGAGAGCGGAATCCAGACCGAGACGACCGAACGGCTTTATTAACCGGGTGCTGGCCTTCATCTTCGGCCCGACGCCGCTGATGCGCCGCCCCGGCAGGAGCAGGAACCGCATTTCACGCGGCGACGACCGGCGCGCCTGAGCGCTGAGCCCTTCGACCGACCTGCACGCCATCGCGTCAGTGCAGCTTGAGCCGCCCCGATACACGGCGATGGGCCAGCCGGCTCAAGGCGAGCAGGATGGTTCTGCGCAGCCCGACGACAACCCGGTGGTGTTGGAGGTGAAGCGCCATATAGGCCCAGCGCGCGAGAAGGCCCTCGATCAGGAAATCAGGTCCGACGAGGCCTCCCATCAGCGAGCCCAGTCCATGATCAGGGCCAAGGGAAATGAGCGCCCCCCTGTCGTGGTACTGAAAGGGTCCGGGATCCCCGGGCCGCGTCAGAGCTCTCGCCAGATAGGCGGCCTCCTGAGACGCAGCCTGGGCCCTAGCCGGAACCGCTTGGCCTTCGGGTCCGGGCGCCTCTGCGCAGTCGCCTATGGCGTAGACGCCCGGAGCGGAAGCACGGAGCCGGTCGTCCACGATGAACTGATTAAGCCGGCCGGTGGCCAGGCCGAACGTCCTGTTGATGTCAGCCGCCTGGACGCCGGCGGCCCACACGATCAGGTCGGCCGGTATCTCGCCCACGCTGGTCTCAAGGCCGTCGGCCCGCACCCGCGTCACGCGCGCCCCGACGGCGAGCTTGACGCCGCGCGCCCGCAGCGCCCGAGCCGCCTTGTCGGCGACCGCCTCAGACAAGCCGCCGAGGATGCGAGGCGCGGCTTCTGCTATCGTCACCTCCAACGTGAAGCGCTCAGTCGGGTCGAGCGCCGCCGACAGGACCGCGTGTCCCTCCAGAAGCTCGGTTGCGAGTTCCACCCCGGTCGCGCCGGCCCCGACTATGGCGATCCTGAGCAAACGGCGACCGTCATAGGCGGATGACAGGAAGAGCGCGGCGAGGCGCCTGTGAAAAGCCTCAGCATCCGCGACGTCCTCCAGCATACAGGCGTGTTCCGCCGCTCCCGGGGTGTCGAATAGATGACTTCCAGCGCCGATCGCCAAGACCAGGCGCTCGAAATCCATCGAACGCGCCTCGATCAAGAGACTGCCATCGACGTCACGCGTTTCGGCCAGACGCAGGCGGCGCGCGACGGGATCTAGGCCTTCGACCTCGCCGAGCACGAACCTGAAATGATTGCGCCGCGCAAGCATCAGATAGTCGAGGCCTTCCTGCCGCGAGTCCAGCGACCCCGCTGCAACCTCATGGAGGGAGGGCTTCCACAGATGGAAGATCGCCCGGTCTATGAGGAGCACCCTTCGGGGTCCTTCCAGAGGGCCTAGACGGCGCCCAAGACGGGCGGCGAGCTCCAGGCCGCCAGCGCCGCCGCCCACGATCACGGTCTGGTTCTGCATGCTCAAACAACCCACGCCGTCTTCAGGGGTTGCGAAAAGACCAGCGCCCGCCACACGCCCTAGGTCCGCCGGGTTGCCTTCGACCGCCAGTGACCAAAAGAAGACTCTGGGCGCCGGCGGAGGCGAACAGGCTTTCATTTGAGCGCGGCTTCAGAAGGAAGGTTGTGACCATGCTCGCCGGACTCCGCTATCTCGATTGTCGTTTCACGGACCATCTCATGTCAGAGACCGCCGCTGACCGCCCTGTCGAGCTCTGCACCCTGTTCGCCAAGGTCTCCATCATCCGCGAGGAACTGCTCTATCCCCGCTATGTCGATATCGATCGCTCGGTCGTGGCCGATCTTATCGCGATCATGGACCTGATGCGGGTCATCGCGGGCGAGTTGGAAATCGCGACGCCGGTCGAGATCCAGGCCACCCGCGCCTGGATCCGGCAATGGCGGCGCTTATGGCGCGACCATGCCGCCCTGGAGGAAGGTTCGAACGGTCTGCTCGAGCGGATAGGCACCGTGCCTGGCGACAAATACTGCGAGATAGACCTGAAGGAACGGCTTGCCGGCCTCGAGAGCCTGACGGACGTGCCGGTTCCAGAGCCCGTTTCCATAGGCAAACTCCGCAGCCATCGCCGTCCCTCAGGCCTCGTGCTCGACAACCACGAGTTGGACCAGTATTAGACTGGAGCCTTTCCGAGCCTCAGATAGGTGGGGTCGAACTCCGCCTGGCGGACCAAGGCATCCCAGTCGCAGATTTCTATGGCGCGTCCCGCCCATCTGACCATTTCCGCCGCGCGAAGCTGGGCTATCGAGCGATTGACGTGAACGTCCGACAGCCCGAGAACGTCTGCAAGCACGGCCTGGCTGAGTGGTAGCTCCATCCTGCCGCTCCCGGCGCGATGGACAGTCTTCAGGCGAAGATAGAGTTCGCACAGAAGATGGGCGAGGCGCGCCACCGCGGTCCGACGCCCCAAACCTGCGATCCATTGCCGGTGCACGGCGGCGTCCACAAGAGTGTCCATCCAGAGCAGCCGGGTCAGATGGGGTTCGGTCTCGGTCAGCCGGCGCAGACCATCATGAGGAGAGCGCGCAACCGTGCAGGAAGTGAGCGCCACGACGCCATGATCCATGGGGCTCATCATCAAACTGTGCAGATCGACGAAGTCGCCAGGCACATTCAATTCCGTGATCTGCCTTGCGCCGTTGGTCAGCACCAAATATCGGGCGGCGAACCCGTCGAGGATCAGGGTGCTGTACGCGGGCGACGAATGCTGCCGGACAATATCACGGCCGGCCGGAACGAAGATCGGCGGCTGAAGAAGCTCTCCCAGAACCGTCATCTCGCGACCGGAAAGTTCATCGCGACGCGCCAGCTTCTGGATCAGGGGGCTGATCAGGACCGTCTCCTCGCCATTGGTGCGTTGTGATAATGCTCGGCGGTCGGGCGCGTTCCGCCGCCTTCCGCGTCGCGCCGTCAGGACCTGGGGCCGTTTCCTTCACTCGCCGTCGCCATGCCCTTGGCGTCCGCCGAGACATTAAAACGCAGCTCCCCGTCCTCGAAGACTTTTGCTTCCTGGAAGGTCCGGCTCGCGCCCAGGCGCCGCTTCACCATTGTGATCGCTGACTGCGCCTCATCGGCGACGACGGATTCTGTGCGCAGCACGCCCGTGCCCCGGGCGCTGAAGCAAATGGTGTAAAGGGTCATGTCGGCTCCTGTTCCTGAGCTTAGTTCAGCGAGGAGGCCCACGTTCCTTGTGCATTGAGCCCGACTCTGGCGGCCAATATTTCTTTGTCCGCAACGCTTCCGAGCTCCTCTCTCTTTTCCTAACCCATGTAAGTGCGGCTCGCGGCAGGTGCGTCACTCTGTGCTCAGGAGTCAGACATGCAAACTATGATCAGCCTCACTAGCGCCGGCTGCGGGCTTCATCGCCCGCACCTTGACTTGGTCGACCATCCTGTCTTCCAGGCGCTTCCGTCCAGTATCCAGTCGATCGCTCAAGCCCAAAGCAGACTGATGTCGATCCCTGCCGGCCAGCCCCTAGTGGAAGTTGGTTTTCTCTCCTTCGTCCTGGCGGGGGTTCTGGGCCTCTTTCCCAACGGCGACCGCATATGCGTCGCGACCGTCGTCGCCGGCTCGGTTCACGGATGGGACCACGCCCTGGAGCCGGACGGCCCCCGGCCGACGGCCAAGGCGCTGATCGACACGACGTTTTGCCGGGTGCCTGCCGACTGCGTCATCGACGGCCTCGGCCGCGATTGGCTGAACCGCCTGGTGGCTCGACAGTCTTCCCGGCGGGTGAGCGTTCTGGCCGCCGAAGCGGCCTGTAACGCCTGCCACCTCGTTCAGGAACGGCTGGCGAAGTGGCTCATCCGGCTGCATTGCGGGGCCAATGGCGCTCCTCTCCGTCTGACCCAGGCCGATTTCGGCGCCATGCTCGGCGTGCAGAGAACCAGCGTCAACGCCGCCGCCGGGCGCCTGCAGGCCATGGGCCTGGTGCGCTTTGGCCGGGGGAAGGTGCAGATCCTCGACTTGGCCGGTCTGCGCGCAGTTTCCTGCGGCTGCGGCGAGCATGGGGTTTCTTCTGTAAGCGCGGCCGCCGCGCCTTTGCGCGCCGCGGAGTCTGCCAGCTGGGACGCACGCGAGGCGCCCCTCCGGAATACGGCCGCCTGATCAGGGAATGACTGCAGCGCGCGAAAGAGGGTGTTCCGCCGCTTCGTATAGGCGGCCGGCCTGGGCTCCGCGAAGAAGATCCTGGCCTGCCAGGACGACGCCGATGGCGGCTAATGAGGCCGCGCAAATACCTCCGGCCGCCAAAACCCAGCTGTTACGTCTGCGAACTGTCCGGCCCTTGCTTGGAAAAGGAATGACGACGCCCATGACTCCGGCCCCTGTTCGGACGAGGAACGCAGGGAAACGGCTTGGGGGGGTAAAATGTCGTCTTGGCGACACTGATGGTCGCCAGCGAAACCGGACACGTACCGCCATAAGAGCGCCCCTTGAAGTTCGCAAGCCGGATCAGTGGGCAGGTCCCCCTCGGCCGTGATCCGTGGCTTGGGCTCGCCTATGGGATCGAACTCGGTCAAGCCGATTTGACGGTGAACACCTCGCGCTTGACAGCGTTAGGCCCCGAAGATTGCCCAGAATGGTCTCGGTCCGCACGCGATGTCGGAACAGCCTTGACGATCATAAGCGTGGCCCCGTGGAACACTTACTGCACAGACCTTGAGCGTCCGCATCGCCGCGTCCGCCTTCGTTGAAGCCGAGCAGACCCCCGGTCGCGCCGCCGCCCCCCACACACACTAGCGTCGATGACCGTCTATACGGCCACTCGACGAGGCTCCTTAACTGCAAACGCCGCTTCAGTGCTTGTCGGGTTTAGACAGCGCGCGCTCGCGCCGCGATAGGGTCAGCCGAGCGGCTTCTGGTAGATATCGCGGCCGGGAGAGCGGTTGATGATCCGGGAGATTTCCCTGAGGACGGCGCGCTCGCCGTTAAGGGCTCCGGAAGATCTCGCTGCCTGAAGAAGAGCATCGATTTCCCCCAATTTTCCTGGCAGCGCCGGAAGCTCAACGGCTCTGAAGGTCTGGTCGTGCATGCTCATGTCTTTGCTCCTGATGTCTTCTGGAGCAACGCCGCCCGATCCATCCCGCTCCATGCCGCAGCGAAAGGCCCGGCAGAGCGCATGCGTCTTTCATAAACCGCGCCGATAAGTTCGGAACCCGACCGAAGGAGCGGCGCCGAAGATGCGACGTTGACTGCTTGCAGATCCTTCCTGAGGGAAGATCAGCAGGCGGCCGGTTCCGTGATTGCCCCCCTTTGGCGCAACCGGCCGTCTTCTCTCTCGCTCCCTCAGGCTTAGGTTTCAGTGAGCTGAAGCGCCTACGCGACAGATTTCCCTGCCATCGTGCCGAACAATGACCTGAAGCGAAAAGGCGCCGCCTTCTCGCATAGGGTTTTCGCGCAACATTTCCGAAAGGAAGAGGACGGCCTCCCGCCAAGCCTCGGCGTCCGTAGCCGCTGCGCCCTGAAGAGAGACCTCAGGGTCCACGCCGCTTAGGATGAAATCATATGTCGCCATGGAGCCTTCTACGTCGGGGAGGCCCAACGGTTCGCAAGTTTCCGCTACCGGACACAGGGGATCAACCAAGATTGGACCAACGAGGCGTGGAACCAGCATGAAGCTAGATGCCTCGCGCCCCGGAAGCGAAAGGCCGAATTCCGGAGCGACGTAGCGCGACTTTGACATGACGTTCAGAACGCCAGCGGGGCCGTCTGCCATAAGACGCCGATCCCGGCGACAAGAGCACTGGTCAAGCCCACACGCCGTTCCCACGCCTCCGGACCAATGCCCCCGCGTCGCCCCCTCCCGAGCCAGACCGCCATGGCGACGAGCGCGAGCAGACAGCCCAGGCTGAAGACCAGGCCCATCCAACGCGCGCCGGCAGCCTCGCTCGACGACCAGACGTCGGCCGCGCTGGACATCAGATAGAGACCGATGAAGTGAGCCGCCCAGATCAGCAGGCCGCCTATCATCCTCAGCCAGCGCGTCATATCCCGCTGCCCGGGAATAGGCGAACCAGGAGGATGACGCCGATCGACTGCGCTGCGGTGAAGGCCAGGAAGAGGCTGATCAGGTCGACCGTCGAAGGACGATCCGCCGCCAGGCGACCGAACAAACGCCTCAGTACGACATAAACACCCATCAGGCCGCCGATGGCGGCGAAGGTCCCAGCCCAGCTCAGCAGGGCGTAGACCGACGCGCCTTGGCTGGAGACGTCCGGCTGCAAGCCCGTCTTCCACCACGCCCGCCCCTCCACGATTGAAGCCGCGATCACCCCTGCGGAGGCCAGCACCAGCAATCCTGTTGCCGCCGAGACCGCGCCGTCGCGCGCCATTCTCACGGCCCGCGACGCTGCGAGCGCGCAAACGCCGGCCACGGCCAGCAAGCCGACGGAAACCAGGAGCGAACTGATAGGCGGCGGGGCCTGCCACAGGTCCGGCCGTCGGCTCCACAGGAAGACATAGGAGAACCCGGCCAGCAGGCAAACCATCCCCCCGACGATCAGGACGATCACCATGGCCCACCAGCCGTGGCTGAACGGACCAGATACATAGTTGGGCACGCGGATGCCCGCACCGATCTCCGTCGTCTTGCGCGCATGCGGCGCGTCCAGGAACCAGCACCAGCGCATGATGCAATAGATGGCCAGCACGCCGCTGACGACGGCGGCGGCATAGGCCTGGATGGTCAGGATCAGGAAGAAGCCCGCCGTGAAGACCGCGCCGAACAGATGCCAGCCTGAAGGACGAGGGATGCGCAGCACATACTGCGGCTCCGCGTTCAATGGGCTGGTCACCAGGGTCTGACGCTCGCCCCGGGCCGCGCCCGGCAGGAAATAGCGGCCCGCTGCGACGTCTTCCGCCAGCCCCTTCTGATCCCACAAGGGATAGAGGCTCTTCACCACCGGGATCGACCGGACCGAATAGAAGCCGCTGGGCAGCCACTCCAGCCCTGGACCTTCGTGGATGTTGCCGGCCTCGCGGGGGCCGAACGGCCGGAAGTTGCGGATCATGTCGATGACCCACAGCAGGACGGCCAGACCGAACATGAAGGCGCCGATGGTCGAGATGAAGTTGGGCAGATCCCAGCCTCTACCTGGCAGGTAGGTATAGACCCGCCTCGGCATCCCCATCAGCCCGGTCAGGTGCATGGGCATGAAGGCCAGGTTGTGCCCGGCGAACATCAGCCAGAAGATCCACTTCCCCCAAGATTCGCTCAGGGGCCGCGCGCTGGACATGGGCAGCCAATAGTAGATGGCGGCGAACAGCGGGAAGACCATGCCGCCGATCAGGACGTAATGGAGGTGGGCGACGATGAAATAGCTGTCGTGGGCCTGCCAGTCGAAGGGCACCATGGCGACCATGACGCCTGTCAGCCCGCCCATGACGAAGATGACCATGCCGCCGACGGCGAACAGACCCGGCGTCGAGAACCGCATCCGGCCCGCCGCCATGGTCGCGATCCAGGCGAAGACCTGAACCCCCGCCGGCACGCTGACCGCCATGGAGGCCGCGCTGAAATAGTTGATGCTGATCTGCGGCATGCCCGTGGTGAACATGTGGTGGGCCCAGACGCCGAAGCTGATGAAGCCCGTCGCCAGCATGGCCATGACCACCAGCGGATGTCCGACGAGAGGCGTGCGCGCCATGGCCGGAATGATGGTCGACATGGCCCCCGCCGCCGGCAGGAAGATGATGTAGACCTCCGGGTGGCCGAAGAACCAGAAAAGGTGCTGCCACAGCATCGGGTCGCCGCCCTTGAGCGGGTCGAAGAAGGGCCAGCCGAGCGCCCTTTCCAGCTCCAGCAACAGGGTCGCCAGAATGATGGACGGGAAGGCGATGATGATCATGCAGGCGAAGATCAGCATGGCCCAGGCGAAGACCGGCAGCTTGTCCAGGGTCATGCCCGGCGCCCGCGTCTTCAATACCCCGACGATGATCTCGATGGCCCCCGCGATCGCCGAAATCTCGATGAAGCCGATGCCCAGCAGCCAGAAGTCGGCGTTGATGCCGGGTGAATAGGTCATGCTGGTCAGCGGCGGATACATGAACCAGCCCCCGTCCGGCGCCAGGCCGAAGAACAGCGAACAGAAGAAGGCCAGCCCTCCGATCAGATAGGCCCAGAAGGCGTAGGCCCCCAGGCGTGGAAACGGCAGGTCGCGCGCCCCCAGCATCTGCGGCAACAGCAGAACGCCCAAAGCCTCGACGGCCGGCACCGCAAACAGGAACATCATCACCGTGCCGTGCATGGTGAAGATCTGGTTGTAGGTGTCCTGGGCCAGGAAGCCCGTCATCGGCAGGGCCAGCTGCGTCCGCATCAGCAGCGCCAGGACCCCCGCCAGCACGAAGAAGAGCATGGCCGCGCCGACGTAATAGACGCCGATGATGTTGTTGTTGGTCGCCGTGATCCATTCCCACGGCGTGCGTGGCCCGCACCAGGCCTGTTCCAGCTGCTCTAGCTCCCCCGCGGGCCGGGGTTCCGTGGTCGGGAAACGGTCGTACTTGTCGACGTCGAAGCCGGTTTCCGACGTCATTTCAGGCTTTCCAGATAGGCCGCGACATCTCGCAGCTCCTGTCCGCTCAGGACGGAATAGGAGGGCATGCGGTTGCCGGGCTTGATGCCCTGGCTGTCGGCGATCCAGCCCGCCATCGTGCCCTGGTTATTGGGCAGGATGCCCGCCCCCAGCGTCTGCCGCGATCCCACATGGGTCAGGTCCGGCCCAGCCAGACCATTGGCCTCCGTCCCCCGGATCGTGTGGCAAGCGCCGCAGCCCGAGGCCGTGAACACCGCTGCGCCAGGCACGCCCGACACCGCCGCCGGAGCGGCCTGTTTGAGACGCCACGCCGCAAAATCAGCCGGCGAATGGGCCACCACCACCAGTCCCATCAGGGCGTGGGGGCCGCCGCAGTATTCAGCGCACTGGCCCGCATAGACGCCCGCCGCGTCGGCCTGCAGACGCATGAAGTTGCGCCGGCCGGGGATCATGTCCGTCTTGCCGCCCAGACGCGGAATCCAGACGCTGTGGATCACATCCGCGCTTTCCAATTCCAGAACCACCGGACGACCGGCGGGAATATGGACTTCATTGGCGTCCTGAACGAGTTCGCGGCCCTGATCATCGAGATAGGCCACTCGCCACCACCACATCTCGCCCGTGACGCGCACCCGCATTTCGCCGGCGCGCGGCGCGTCAGCCACGCGGGCTGTCACGCTCAGCCCGTAGATCAGAAGGCCGGTCAGCACGACGATGGGAAAGGCCAGGCCGCCGATCCAGACCAGCTTCTCGCCAGCGACCCGCCGCTTCCATTTGGGCGGTCCGAACAGGGCGACGCCGAGCGCGATCAGCACCAGGGTCAGCACCACGGCGCCCATGACGAACAGGACCCAGGCGACTGTGGTCACCGGCCCGGCGAAGGGGCCGGCCGGGTCCAGCACAGGCGGCGGCCAGCCGCTCAGAACGGCGGGCGTCTCAATCGTCATCGAGGGTATAGAGATAGGCCGCCACATCGCGGGCTTCGGCTTCGGTCAGAGGCATGGGCGGCATTCCCGTACCGGGCAGCAGGGCCGGGGCGTCGCGAACCAAGGCCGTCATCACCCCGGGTTGGTTGGGCAGTCGCCCCGCGATCATCGGTCGCGACGCCACCCCTGTCAGATCCCCGCCCGTGCGGCCTTGCGGCCACCGAACGCCCGGTATGGCATGGCAGGCGGCGCAGCCATGACGCTCGATCAGTCTGAGCCCTTCTGCTGCATCGGCCTGGGCCAAGGAGCGCGGCGCATTCGCCTTGTCGGTGCAGGCCGTCACGGCGGCGCATAGCCCCGTGGTCAGCAGCAAGGCCCCTATGGTCCGCATCGTCCGTACATGATCGCATCCCGCCCCTCTCCAGCTTCACCAGAACCCAATCCTTCGCAGCCTGAGGGGTTCCCGCCCCGGAACCGAGACCATCAGTCGGTGTTGGGACAGGGTGCGCGCTCTCCCTCCCCTCACGCTTCTCGGCCTCCTCCTGACTGGCCCCGCACTTGTCGCGTGCGACGCCACGCCCGGCGAAACCGACCGCGCCTTCTCGTCCTCGGGAAAGGTCATCGCCATGAGCGGCGGCGCGGGCGGAGCGGCGAACGCCTGCTTCACCTGTCATGGACTTCAGGGCCAGGGCGACGGCGTCTCGACCCCGCGCCTGGCCGGGCTGGACGCCGGCTATCTGCAAAAACAGATGGAGGACTACGCCAGCGGCCTACGGCCGGATGATGTGATGAGCCGCGTCGCCAAGGGGCTCGATCCCGACAGCCGTCGTGCCGTCGCCCTCTTTTACGCCGGATTGCCGTCGTCGACGTCAACGAGGGCTTCCCCTTCCGTCGCCACGCCTCCGCCGGTTTGGCGGACGGGCGATGCCTCTCGCGGCGTCACGGCCTGCTCATCCTGTCACGGCCCCAATGGACAGGGCGCGGGCGAAGGGCAACCGATCGTGGCCGGCCAGCCTGTCGCCTACACCCTGGAGCAGATCGACCGCTGGAAATCCGGCAAGCGCCGCAACGATCCACGCGGCGTCATGGCCGCCGCTGTCCAGAGGCTGACGGACGCAGAAGCGCGCGCCATAGCCCAGTGGTTGTCCGGCCAATCCGTCTCTCCAACGCCCGCCAGCGCCTCTGCCAGCGCGTCCGTTTCGGCCGCAGCTGCGGCGCGACCGGCAGCATCGCGTGAAACACGCCGTCCCGATCGATCAGATGGTGCTTGAGCGCCGCCCCCGCATGGATCGGGATCATCAGCAGCAAGGCAGCCACCATGGCCCAATGCATCCATTCGGCCCCGGCCTCGATCGCCCATCGCTGGGTGTTGGAGACCTCCTGCATCGGCAGCAAGGGCCAGGGGATAAAACCCGCCGCAGCCAGCTGGGTGTCTCGCGCGGTGGCGGAGATCATCGCCCATCCTGACAGCGGCAGACCGAACAGGCAGATATAGAAGACATAGTGGGTGATGTGCGCCGCCAGGCTCTCCCAGCCCGGCTTATCCGCGTCATTGATCAGATTGGGCGCCGCCAGTCGCCAGGACAGCCGACCGATGACCAGCAGCAGCATCAGCAGGCCGATGGCGAAATGCACGTCATAGGCCGCCGCCTTGGCCCCGCCCACCGGCAGCCGCCCCATCCACCAGCCCCAACCGAGCTGGAAGAAGACCAGGCCCGCCATGGTCCAGTGAAAGACGATGGCGACCGGCGAATAGCGGCCTTCGTCGTGATGGCCCGCCGCCCATTCCAGCGCCTGTGCGATCAACCGGTCAATCATGCCGGACGCGCCGCCTCCCCGCTCCTGAACAGCTCGCTGATCCGCCAGAGCGCGACCAGGAGATAGGCCGCCGCCGCGGGTGCCCACATGATCAGGCCCGCCGCCTGCTGATCCTCCAGCGGGGTCATGCCCCAGGCCAGGGTCGTGGCGAAGTGCGGCGCATACAATGGCTCACCCGCAAACACGATGAGCGCCCCCAGCAAGCCCATCAGCAGCATGGCCGCCAGCAGGCCCGCCACGGCGGCGGCCGCGTTGGACGCCCGCACCGCCGCCCAGAACCAGACGGCGCTGCCCAGAATGGTCAGTTGCATGACCCAATAGAGCAGATCGTTCGACAGGGCCGCAGCATAGAGATCAGGCGCGTGCCAGGCCCAGAAGACGACGGCCTGAACAGCCGTCGCCACGGCCAGTCGCGGCGCCCTCAGCCTGGGCAGCCACAGAGCCGCCAAGGGCGCCGCAGCGAGCAGGAGCAACAGATGGTGCAGCGTACGAGCCGTGAACAGGGCTGAACTCAGTGCGCACAGCGGCGAGATGAAGACGAGAACCAGCACCCCCGCCGCACCCAGCAAGAACGGCGATCCGGGGTGCCGCTTCATCGTCAGGAAGACACCAGCCGCGATGAAAACCGCCAGCACCGTCAGAAGCACCGGATCGCCGTTCCAGCGTCCCAGCACATCCACGGGATCGGGCGCGGGCCCGCAATAGGGCGTCCAGGGCGTCATCGTCATAGTCGGCTAACGACCCGGAACGGCGACGGTTCAATCCTGCTTCGCGACCGTGACGCCCTCACCGCGAGGGGGCGATCCGCCAGACCGTGTTGGACAGGTCGTCTGCGACCAGAAGTATTCGTTTCGTCGGGTCAAAGGCCACGCCGACCGGACGGCCGCGGGCCTCGCCGTCCTTGAGGAAGCCGGTGGCGAAATCGATGGGCTGTCCCGCGGGGCGGCCGCCGCTGAACGGGACCCAGGCGACCTTGTACCCGGACGGGTCCTGACGGTTCCAGCTCCCATGCATGCCGATGAAAGCGCCGTCGGCGTACGGGCCGCCGAAGCCGCCGCTGCGCGCGAAATCAAGACCAAGCGCCGCGACGTGCGAGCCCAGGGCGTAGTCGGGCTTGACGGCCCTGGCGACCATGTCCGGCTTTTGCGGCCTCACGCGCGGATCGACGTTCTGGCCCCAATAGCTGTAGGGCCAGCCGTAGAAGGCGCCGTCGCGGACCTGGGTCAGGTAGTCGGGCACCAGTTGAGGACCCAGTTCGTCACGCTCGTTGACGACTGACCACAGGAGTCCGGTGGTCGGTTCGATCGCCAGAGCGGTCGGGTTGCGGATACCGGTGGCGATCGTGCGACGCGCCCCGGTCGCGCGGTCGATTTCCCATACAACGGCCCGTTCCTCTTCCAGGGCCATCCCACGTTCGCCGATATTGGAGTTGGAGCCGATGCCGACATAGAATTTGGCGCCGTCCGCGCTGACGGCCAGGGACTTGGTCCAGTGGTGATTCACGCGCGAGGGCAGAGCCGTGACCCGCTCGGGCGGGGTCGCGATACCGGTCTGGCCCGGCTGGAAGGCGAAACGGGTCAGCGCGCCCTGCTCGGCGACGTATAGGTAGCCCTCGACATAGGCCAGACCGTATGGCGCATCCAGATTATCGACCAGGACGGCGCGCAGTTCGGGGACGCCGTCGTTATCGGCGTCGCGCAGCAGGGTGATACGGTCGCCGCCGCTGATCTTGGTGTTGCCCTGCTTCTTGATGAAACCGGCGATCACGTCCTTGGGGCGCAAGGGCGGCGCGTGACCGCCCCGCCCCTCGGCCACCAGCACGTCGCCGTTCGGCAGGACCAGCATCTGACGCGGGATCTTCAGGTCGGTCGCGAAGGCGCTGACGGTAAAGCCCTGCGGAACGGTGGGCGTCTCGCCGTTCCATCCGGCGGGCGGACTGATCTTCATCGCTGGGACCAGGGTCTCGTTCACCTTGGGCAGATCAGGATTCTGTCCGGTCTGGCTCAGCTTGGGATCGCTGGCGTTGCCGCAGGACGCGACCGTTAGAGCCATTGCAAGGGTCGCGGCGCTGGCGGCGAGCAGGTTCTTGTCCATCAGATGGTCTCCCGCGCGGAATAGGCGATCCAGCCGGCGATCATGACCAGCAATGTGCATAGGAGGGACAGGATCAGGCCAAAAGCGCCGACCGAGCTCCACGCGTCCTGGCTGTGCTTGAAGGCGTTGACCAGCCCCAGCACCCAGGCCAGGGCCAGCGCAACCAGATGGATCAGGCTGAGGCGGGACCGACCCCGCCGCGCGCGAACGACATAATCGATGATGGAGAAGACGCCTGCGATCCCGCCGAACACCAACGCCCCGGTGATCAGCCAGGCCGTGAAGTTCGTCCACTGAATCTCCGCCGTCTTCAGATAGGCGATGTCGGTGAACAGGGCGAAGGTGAAGAGGCTGATTGGAAAAGCCAGCAATATGCGGTGCAGGGGTCGAACCACCCCGCCGGATCGCTCATCGATGGTCATGTCGCCCTCTCCCTAAAGCCTGGCTTTGGCTAACTGCTTGGCCGCGAGATGGTTCAACCGCTCGGCAGAATGGGTTTGGTCAGTTGAGCCCGATGGCGCTTCGACCGGTTTCGATCGCGGCGGGCGCGCTTTCTCAGACGGCGAGCGGCGTCCCGCGAGGAGGCGCTGATCATCGACCATGCCGGTTTTGGTCAGAGCTTGCCGGGAGGGAACCCTCGCCTTTGCGCCTCCGTTTCCCTGACCTTGTTCAGGAACCCCGCTGCATGTCTGACACCGTCGCCGAGCCCGCATTTGAACCTCCGCCCGAGGCCATGGCCTTTTACGAGGAGAGCCTGCGGCTTTTGAAGGAATCCGGCGTGCCTTTCCTGCTCTCCGGCACCTATGCGGTGACGGCCTACACCGGCATCCGCCGTCCCACCAAGGACCTGGACGTCTTTTGCAAGCCAGGCGATTACCCTCGCATTCTCGCCTACTTCCAGGCCCGTGGTTACCGGACGGATGTTGAGGACGAGCGCTGGATCGCCAAGGTCTGGAAGGACGACAAGCACTTCTTCGACGTCATCTTCGCCATGTCGAACGGCACCATCGCGGTGTCGGACAGCTGGTTTGGCGAGGACCGGATCACGGTCTACGGCCATGAGGTCATGATCACGTCGCCGACAGCCCTGATCCTGTCCAAGGTCTTCATCCAGGATCGGTATCGATACGACGGCGCCGACGTGAACCACGTCATCCTGAAGCAGTCCGACGCCATCGACTGGAAGTCCATGCTGGATCAGATGGACCTCTATTGGGAGGTCCTGATGGCCCATCTCCTGAACTTCCGCTTCGCCTATCCCACAGAGCGCGGCCGTGTGCCGGCATGGCTGATGACCGAGCTCCTGGAACGGCTTCAGGCCCAGGTCGATCTGCCCGCGCCGCGCGTCAGGGTCTGTCGTGGCCGTCTGTTCAGCCCTCGCGACTATATCGCCGACATCAGCGAATGGGGCTTCGGCGACGTTGTCGGCAAGGGCCTGGAGGAACGCCATGACCCCGTCGCCTGACATCCAGACGCCTCAACCCGGCATGGAGGCCGGACCGGGAAGGAAGCTGCGTATCGCCGCCGTTGGGGACCTTCACGTCGGCGAGACTTCACACCGTGTCTATCGCGACCTCTTCGACCGCGTTCACGAAGACGCCGACGTCCTCTGCCTTTGCGGCGACCTGGTCAACTTCGGCAAGACAGGCGAGGTCGAGAACCTGCTCGAAGACCTGCGCGCCTGCCGCATCCCCATGGTTGGGGTTCTCGGCAATCATGAGCATGAATGCGGCCAGCCCGACGAAGTCGCCCGACTGATGTCCGAGGCGGGCGTCAGGATGCTGACCGGAGAGTCCTATGAGATCGGGGGCGTCGGTTTCGCCGGCGGCAAGGGCTTCGTCGGCGGCTTCGGTCGTTACATGCTCAGTTCGTTCGGAGAGGCTTCGATCAAGCAATTCGTCCAGGAGGCGGTCGAAGACGCCAACCTGATCGAGAATTCCATCCGCACCCTTCGTACCGAACGCAGCGTGGTGCTGCTGCACTACGCGCCAATCGTGGACACGGTGATCGGCGAGCCGCCGGAGATTCACCCCTTCCTCGGCTCCTCTCGCCTGGGGGAGGTCGTGGATCGCTACGAGAACGTCAGACTGGTGGTCCACGGCCATGCTCACCGCGGCGCGCCTGAAGGCCGCACGGCACGGGGCGTCCCCGTCTACAATGTCGCCTTGCCCGTTCTGCGGACCCTGGGTGCCCTTCCCTATCGTGTGTTCGAGGTCTGACCAGTATTGCCGATGGCGGGGACCAGCTGCCCGAAGATGCTTCGGTGGACGTTCAACTAAAGGATCACACCGCGCCCCGTGTTCACAGGGGAACGAACGCCTTGTCATCTACGGCAGTCCCTCGAGGTGCGAGTGTCAAACTCACGGCCAGAAACGCGGCCCTGTCCCTGGTCACGGACACACAGCGCCGCCGCTTTCCGCTTTTCGGAGCATCTCCGCCGATCGCCTTCTAAACATCCCTGCGAGGCAACGGCCGGCGAGGTTCCGGCCTTGTTCCGGTCAAGCCTTTGATAAACCGTTAGACGCTCGAACGAGGGCGTTCCCAATAGTGGGTGCCCCCTGGAAAACGGAAAGGAAGCCAGCCTGCTCAATTCCTCTGGACCGGCCCCCGCAATCAGCGCGCGCTTCAAGCTCAAGGCGGCCACCGCCGCCGCCCATGACCGCCTGGACGGATGGATGTCTCGCTATGATCTGACCTGTCGCGCCGACTATGGCGCCTTTCTCCAGGCGCAGGCCGGCGCCTTCATGGGCGTCGAGGCCGCTCTCGATGAAGCCGACGCCGAAACCCATCTGCCGGACTGGCATGAACGGCGCCGCACAATGGCGCTGCGATCCGACCTGAACCTGATGGGCCTGACCTTTCCTGAACCGGCCCAGGTCACGCCTTTTCGCGGAGAGGCGGAGGTCCTGGGCGCAATCTATGTCCTTGAAGGCTCTCGTCTCGGCGGCGCCGTTCTCATCCGCTCGGTTCCCGATGGCCTTCCGAAATCCTTCCTCTCGTCCGGGAACCCGGCCGCCTGGCGCGCATTAGCCTCTGTTCTTGATGAACGGCTTAGTTCGCCGGACCGCTTCGACAGCGCCGCAAGGGCGGCCTGTTCGGTGTTCGCCGTGTTCGAAAACGCCGCACGCGCCTATCCCGGAGCCGACCGAAAGTGACGACCCCCGCCGCCTCGGTCGACCTGACCAATTGCGATCGCGAACCCATACACATCCCCGGAGCCATCCAACCGATCGGCTTCCTGGTCGCTTTAACCGCCGACTGGCAGGTGGCGCGCGTCTCCGCGAACATCGGGGATTTCCTCGATCAGTCGCCGGAGGCCATGGTTGGAGCTTTGATCCAGGACCTGTTCACGCCCAAGGCGGTTCACGACCTGCGCAACCGTGTCGCCATGCTGGGCGGCCGCGACGCTGTCGAACGCCTCTTCAGCTGCGTGCTCGTGGACGGCGGCCCGGCCTTCGACGTCGCGGTTCATGTCTCCGCCGGGGAGGTCGTGATTGAAGCCGAGCCGGCGTCCGGGGAACACGGCGACGCCAGCGGCGCCGTCCGATCCATGATGTCGCGACTGGATCAGGCAGCGGATTTTCCCGCCTTCTACAGAGAAGGCGCCCGACAGGTTCGCGCCCTGCTCGGCTATGACCGGGTGATGGTCTACCGGTTCGCCGAGGACGGGTCCGGCGAGGTCGTGGCTGAAGCGGCTCGGTCCGGCATCGGTCGGTTCATGGGGCTTCGCTATCCAGCGACCGACATCCCCGCCCAGGCGCGGGAACTGTACCGGCGCAATCTCCTGAGATTGATCACGGACGTGAACGCCGTGCCGGTGCCCATCATTCCCGCGCGCAACCAGGACGGCCGCCCGCTCGATCTTTCCCTATCGACGCTTCGCTCGGTCTCACCGATCCACATTGAATATCTCAAGAACATGGGCGTCGGCGCCTCGCTGTCGATTTCCATCATCGTGGACGGCAAGCTCTGGGGTCTGTTCGCCTGCCATCACTACGCCGCGCGCCGCCCCACCTTCGAGCGGCGATCGGTCAGCGAGTTGTTCGCCCAGATGTTCTCCATGCGCCTGGAAAGCCGCGAGCGTAAGGAGACCGTCGAGTACGAACGTCGCGCGCGAGACATTTCCGATCAGTTGTTGGGCGCCGTGGCGTCGGACGAAACCCTGTTGAAGGATCCTGACTGGCTCGCAGACATTCTCACCCACGCCATACCGGCCGACGGCGTCGGCGTTTGGCTGGGCGGCAACCACGCCTTTTCCGGCGAGACGCCCCCTCTGGAGGATTTCCGTCGCATCGTGCGCGCGCTGAACGGCACGGCCGCCGGCCGCGTGTTCGCTACGGATCACATCGGGGCGCTGGTCCCGGAGGCGCGCGCCTTCGCGTCGGGTGCGGCCGGCCTGCTGGCCATTCCCATCTCTCGCTCGCCGCGCGATTACGTCATCCTCTTCCGCCGGGAGCTGGTCCATTCCGTGCGCTGGGGCGGCGACCCGCACAAGCCGGTGAGTTTTGGCCCGAACGGCCCTCGCCTGACGCCGCGCGAGAGCTTTGCGGAATGGAAAGAGCTGGTCGAGGGACGATCCCAGCCGTTCACGGCCTCAGAAATCCGGGTGGCGGAAACCTTGCGGGCGACCCTCATCGAGGTCGTCTTGCGTCTCGCCGACGAAGCCTCCGCCGAGCGCCAGCAATCCAGCGCTCGCCAAGAGCTGCTGATTGCGGAGCTCAATCATCGGGTGCGCAATATTCTGGGCCTGATACGGGGATTGATCCGCCAATCGGAGCCGACCAGCGCCAGCATCGCCGACTTCGTCAAGGTCGTGGACGGACGCATCCACGCCCTGGCGCGCGCCCATAACCAGATCACCGACGACCACTGGGGACCTGCGCCGCTCCAGGCGCTGATCGACGCGGAAGCGGCCGCCTTCGTCGATGAGCGAGGACGCATCACGCTTCAGGGAGAACCGGTTCTCCTGAACCCGAACGCCTACTCGACCATGGCTCTGGTCCTGCACGAACTGGTCACAAACTCCAACAAGTACGGCAGTCTTTCGGCCCAGGACGGGCGGGTGGTGATCGGCTGGAGCCGCAATGCGGCCGGGGACCTGATCATGGAGTGGCGGGAAATCGGCGGACCGCCGGTGACCCCGCCCACGCGCCAGGGCTTCGGCACCACCATCATAAGCCGGTCGGTTCCCTATGATCTCGGCGGCTCGGCCGATGTCGCCTATGAGCCAGGGGGCGTGCACGCCGTGTTCCGCATCCCGGCGCGCCATCTGTCGGAACCGCGCTCCACGGACGGCGCCAAGACGATCAAATACCCGCGTCCCGCCATCGGCCACCCCCAGCTCGTTCCGGACGCGGTCCTGGCCAATCACGACATTCTGCTGGTCGAGGACAGTCTGATCATCGCGTTGGACGCCGAGGATATCGCCCATCGCCTGGGCGCGGCCTCCGTCACCACGGCCGCCACCGTGGAGGGCGCGCTCGAATTCATCGACGCCGCTCGGCCCACCGTGGCCATGCTGGACATCAATCTCGGCGACCGGCACAGCTATCCGATCGCCGACAGGCTGGCCGAGGTCGGCGTTCCCTTCATCTTCGCGACCGGCTACGGCGAACAGGCAAACCCGCCGATCGAACACAGGGGGCGCCCGATCGTTCAAAAGCCCTACACCCTGGAGAATGTGGCGAGAGCTTTCGACAGCCTGATCGGCGAAACCACGTAGACGCACGGTCGCGCGCGATCAGGGGGATTTGTGATTCACACGGCTGCAGACACGAGCTTCCTGAATGGTCCGGGCGAAATGGCCCGGCTCATCCGGGATCATGACTGGTCGACGACGCCGCTCGGCGCCAGGTCTGCATGGCCGCAGAGTCTGACCACCATGGTCGGCATGATGATCGCTGCCCCGAACCCCATGGTTCTGCTCTGGGGCGCGTCGGGCGTCCTCCTCTACAATGACGGCTATGCGCGTTTCGCCGGCAAGAGGCATCCTGAGCTCCTGGGCATGGGCGCCCGCGAGGGCTGGCCTGAAATCGCGGATTTCAACGACGCCAATATTCGACGCGGCCTCGCAGGACAGTCCTGGTCGCTTGAGCGGCAGGAGCTGGTGCTGGATCGGGGAGCCGGTCCGGAATCCGCCTGGCTTGACCTCCACTACGCTCCCGTCCCCGATGAAAGCGGCCAGCCCGCCGGCGTCATGGTCTTCGTCTCCGAAATCACCGAACGCATCCGTCTCGCCGCTCACGAGGCCGAGGCGGTTGAACGGCTCGAGCTGGCGCTGTCGGCCGGTCGCGGCGTCGGGGCGTGGGATTGGGACATCGCTTCCGACCTCGTCCGCGCCGATGAACGCTTCGCCCGTCTCTACGGCGTCGATCCCGTTGTCGCCCGAGAAGGCGCTCCGCTCGAGGTCTTCTTCAGCGCCATCCATCCCCAGGATCTTCCGGCGGTCCAGGCGGCGATTGCGCGGGCCATTGAGGCCCGCTCGGCCTTCAGCGAAGAATACCGTCTGGTCCAGCCCGATGGCGAAACGATGTGGGTCGTCGCCGAGGGGCGGTGCGTCTTTGACGCCGAGGGACGTCTCCGCCGTCTTCCGGGCGTCAGCTTCGACATCAGCGAGCGCAAGCAGGTCGAGATCAGGCAAGCCGCCCTGCTCCGCCTGCACGACGAACTCACCGCCCTGGACCACCCGGAGCAGATCCCGGCCGCCGCCGCTCGCGTCGTCGGCGAAACTCTGAACCTGGCGGCGGCCTATGTCTCGCTCGACAGGGGCGCGAAGCCTTGCGGGTCTGAGCCGGATCGGACCGTGGCGCTCGGCGCGAAGCCGCCGAGGCTGGCCTGGTCGCCGCGAGCGCATCCCGAGGTATTCGCGACCTTGGCCCAGGGGCGCGCCGTCGCTGTCGCCGATGTCGTTCAGGACGCCCTCACGCTCGGCGAGGCCGCCGCCCTGACCGCTGCGGACATCCACGCCTTCGCAGCCGCGCCCCTGCTGGAGCGGGACCAACTGGTCGCCATGCTGTTCGTCACAGACGCCCGCCCTCGCGCCTGGAGCCAACTCGATCTGGACTTCCTGCAGGATGTAGCCGCCCGAACCCGGAACGTCCTGGAACGTCTTCGCGCCGAAGCCGAGCGCTCCGAAAGCCAGCAACGCTACCAGACCCTGTTCGACACCATGGACGAGGGGTTTTGCGTCATCGAATTCATCGATGGGCCCGACGGGCCGCTCAGCGACTACGTCCATGTCGAAGCCAACGCCGCCTACGCCGAACACGCCGGGATCGGAGACGTGGTCGGCCGCCGGGTCCGCGACATGGTTCCGGCCGAGGCCGACAGCTGGGTTTCGCTTTATCGGGACGTGCTCCAAACAGGCCCGCCGATCCGTTTTGAAAAGGAACTGGAAGCCACCGGCCGATGGCTGGAACTGGCCGCCTTCAAGGTCGGACCGGCCGGAGGTCGTCAGGTCGCCGTTCTCTTCAAGGACCTGACGGCGAAAAAACGGGCTGAAAGAGCGCTGGCGGATCTCAACGCCTCGCTCGAAGCCCGGGTCGAGGCGCGGACCGAAGAATTGCAGTCCGCTCATGCCGCCTTGCGTCAGAGCCAGAAGATGGAGGCTGTCGGTCAGTTGACGGGCGGCATCGCCCACGACTTCAACAATCTTCTGGCCGGTATTTCCGGCAGCCTGGAATTGATCGCCAAACGGATGGCGCAAGGCCGCGGAGCCGAAATCGGGCGCTACGTCGAAGCGGCGCAGGGCGCCGCGCAGCGGGCGGCCACCCTCACCCAACGCCTTCTGGCCTTTTCCCGCCGCCAGACCCTGGCCCCTCGCCCGACGGATGCGAACCGCCTGATCGGCGGCATGGAGGATTTGATCCGTCGTACAGTCGGGCCTGCCATCGACCTCGAGGTCGTCGGCGCAGGCGGTCTCTGGTTGACCGAGATTGATCAATCCCAGCTTGAGAACGCCTTGCTCAACCTCTGCATCAACGCCCGCGACGCCATGGCGCCCGGCGGAGGACGACTGACGATCGAAACGGCGAACAAGTGGCTCGACGATCGTCATGCCCGCGAGCGCGATCTCGCCGCCGGGCAGTACATTTCCGTCTGCGTCACGGATACGGGCTCGGGGATGACCCCCGAAATCATCGAGAGGATTTTCGAACCCTTCTTCACCACCAAGCCGATCGGACAGGGCACCGGCCTGGGTCTGTCCATGATCCACGGCTTCGTGAGGCAGTCCGGCGGACAGATCCGCGTCTATTCCGAACCGGGTCTGGGCACCACCATGTGCCTCTACCTGCCGCGCCATCACGGAAGTCTGGCCGAACCAGACCCGCTCGTCGCGAGTCCGGAGCCAGGGTCCGGTCATGGTGAAACCGTGCTGGTCATCGACGACGAGCCCTCTGTTCGAAACCTCGTCGCAGAGGTTCTGCGCGAGCATGGCTACGCCACGCTGGAAGCGGGCGACGGGCCTTCGGGCTTGCGCATCCTGGAGAGCGAGCACCGTATCGATCTTCTGGTCACCGATGTCGGTCTTCCTGGCGGCCTGAACGGGCGTCAGGTGGCGGACGCCGCGCGCATGAGGCGCCCGGAGCTCAAGGTCCTTTTCATCACGGGCTATGCCGAGAACGCCGCCGTCGGCAACGGACTGCTGGAGCCCGGCATGGAGGTCATGACGAAGCCGTTCGCGATGATGGATCTGGCGGCCAAGGTCACAACCATGATCGAGGCCTGAGCCGCCCTGTCGGCGCCCGCGGCCAGCCGACCTGGCAAACGCCTCGGCCGCCGTTCAAGCGCCCTTCTACCGGCAGGTAGCCCCGGGCTCGCTTTCATGCTCCAGGGCATCAGCCTCTCGTCTGTACCGCTCGGCGATCCTAGCGAACCTCTCACGATCAGCCTTGAAGGGCGACAACCTCGCCATGTTTTCGGCATTGAGTTGGAGCCGGCGGAGTTCGGTAAGGCGGGACGTACGGGTCATCATTGAACTCGGAAACTGCAGTCGTGCACTGGGTCTGGAGAGAATCTTCGGGCGGAGCCTGATACGGTCCGAATGAGACCCTGGATGAGCTGAGCGTTCCCGGGCGCGAGCCAACGTCTTCGTGTAGTCAGGCGTCGGAACGCCCTGGGTCGCTGTGATCTGGTTTGCCGCCGTCAAACGAGGGGATCGACACGATCAACGCCCCCTAGAGCCCGGATGCCGGCCAGAGGGTCCTGACGCCGCCGCAGATAATCGCCGCACGCCTCCAAGATGGCGCCGGATATTGAGGCTCGCCGGTCGCAGGACCTAGAGAAGATCACAGATATGGCCGCTGCTGAACCCGCGACGTGGCGTCATCATCATCGCTGCCCGGCAGCCTGTGCCGGCGCCCTTTACCTGACGCGATAGCGTCGGGACATTCTCGTGCTGCACGACGCATGGGCCGTGCGCCAGCCATTCCGCTTACCCACAACCCAGCCTGGCTATTCAGGCCGGTGTGCTCACTGCGATCAAAGAGCCTATTGCCGTCCTCGGCGGTTTCGTCAGCTTCAGGCCATCAGGAAACTGAGGCGAAGGACGCCGTTTATCCCCTTGACGCCCATACGCATGCAAATCGAGCGGAGGTGGGACCGGACCGTGTGTATGGACATGTCCATCTTGCGGCTGATGTCCTTGGGCGCTTCGCCGCTGGTCAGTCGAACAAGCACGGATTTCTCGACGCGCGTCAGGCCAAAGACACCGCCCACAGCTGCAACCTTGCCTTCGTCCAGCGGCTTGACCGGGCGCACCGATGCGAAAGCCCGATTTGGCGCTTCGGGCGCGGTCGCAATATCCAGAATGCACCAGGCGTCGTCTCCGGCGCGGAACAGGATGCGACCCGCTTTTTCGTGCTCGTCGGCAAGCCGTTGGAGAAGCATGTCCAACTCGAGGCGATTGCGATGTGAGGAGCAGATAAACACGCCTCCGGACCCGAGCATTCCGCATGCGGCCAAGGCGCGTGCAGCGGCGTTGCTGCTCAGAACGCGACCGCTCAGGTCCAGAACAAACCGCGCCGTTTCATCATTTTCAAACCAGACCTCAGCCTCAGAAAAGCGAGGGATGGACCTCGTGATCGGCGGCCTTGCGAAGGAGCGTCGCTCGCTGGGCGCGCCCCCGCCTCTCTCCCCCATTTCACGCCGCAGATGGTCATCAGGCATGCCAACCGGCGCCCCGACGATATCCTGACTAATCATAGCTTCCCTGCTCCGGACGGCCCCGTGAATCGGCGGACTCAGCCCCTCACCTACAAGCTGCAATCACATTGCCGGTGCATTGGTTCGCCATACAAGAACACAGAGCAAGACAATTCTAAGAAATAATAGTTTCAACTCAGATCAAAGCCAAAGTATTAGCCAGCAAGCTATCAAACCAGTTCGACATCATTTGATATGTATCAATAAAAAATAATCATTACCATCAAGGCATACAACCATCACTTAAAAATAACCCTAGAAATGAGATTTAAAACTTAAACGTTAATCTTCGTTATCCAAATTGGTACTTGTTAATTTGGCGAAATATCAACGGTAATCAAGTCTTCGTACCTCCCGCCCATCTGACCATTCACGAGCCCCAAGATGAAAGTCATGGGCAGGGCGAGTCCCGAGAGGGTGCGAGGAGGATCAATTTCTTTTGTCCAAAGAGCGGTTAGATCGACCTGATCGCCATCAAGCTCCACGCCATAGGGCACGACGGTGGCGTTCTCTACGTCTCCCAATCGGCGCATCACCCCGCCGTGCTCCGACTTAATTGTCAGAGTGGAAGGGGCATTGGCCCGAACCTGGACAAAGATACGACGGGTCGCACCCGTCGCCGCCTCGCCGAAATCAACGACCTCGACGCTGGACCCTTCACCAAACGCTCCCGCGGCGCCGGCCAGGTTCAATTGGGCACGAGGCGTCGACTGCAGGACAAGACGGACGGGAACAGGGGAGATCAGCTCGACGCCGTCAGTGTTTTTTATGAGCAGACGCAGATCGACGCCGTATTCACCGGCATCGGCGACAGCGCCCTGCACCACGACGGCGTCCATTTGGGCCACCCCCTTTTGCCCCGCCGCCAGAAGGTATTGGAAGACGCCCCTCTGGACGTCAGCCGCCTGAACGCCCGAGGATTCACGGGGGCGAAATCGAACCCCTACCCCGCCGAGCTTCACGTCCGTCACCTCAATGCCAGCCTCATCCGTAAATGAAAGTCGTAGGTCGCACGCTCCCTCGCCCTTGTTCTCCAGGGCCACGTCCAGGGCGCCCGGCGTTGGGCTGAGCGCGAATGGATTATATTCGATGCGAACAGTTTGAGCCGCCTCGACAAGCGCCGGATTGCAATCTTGCGCATGCGCATTCGTCGCGCCCAAAAGCAGGGCGAAAGCCACGCCGCCGCCCCTTAGCCACGCCCTTGGTCCCAACAGTTCAGGGCAACGACCGCGAAACTCTGATTTCACCGACATCGATTATTCCTTCCACATTATCGGGGATGACGAACTCCCCGAGCACTCCCCCCTGCACAACCAGACGGTAGCGACCGGGCGCCAGCCCATCAGCGACGAAGCGCCCGCCTCTGTTGGTGAAGAACGGCTTGCCGGGCGCGCCTGCAGGCGCATCGGTCGCCATGATCGAACCGCCTACCAGGGCGATGGGGCCTTCGGGCGAAACAAGAATACCTCTGGCCGTGTGCGACGCGTCGCTGCCAACGACGAACCGATATCCGTTGCCATATCCCGGGAAGGTGCTGATCACGCCGCTGCCGAGGTCATAACCGGGCGGAAGCGGATCGACATCGAGCTCGTAGCGTCGAACGCCATACCCCCGGTCGATACCGGCGAGCGCCGGTCCGAACCAACCACTGCGGGCCACGGGGTAGCCGCTGGAGTCTGTCAGACTGACCTGCGCGTTCTTGAGCGTCGGATGCGGCGTGGCGATAACAAAGCCTTCACGCGCGGCGCGACCGATGCCGAACGCGCCGTCTGCATAACCAACGAGGGTCGAGAGCCGCCACAGAGACTCCTGTCGGGTGGAGCCGCCTGGCACGGTGGACACCAGCCGGTTGGAGATAACCTCTGCGTCGAAGCGGTTGTTGATGTAGCGCAGATCGCCGGAAAGGGTCTGGTTATTGCGATCTTCAGAGAAGCGGATGTCGCCGCTCAGATCATTCAGCCGCCCCGAGGCCGAGCGTGAGATCCCCACCTCGCGGAATTCGTTCTGACTGTCGTAGCGCGCAGCGCCGCTCCATCGACCGCCAAAACGGGTGGTCAGCGTCAAGCCGAAGCGCGTATCCTCGACACCGTCGCTGGTGGCTCCACGCTGCCAGGCCAGATTGACCCCGAACTTGCGGAACGTCCGACCAATCGACACACTGAAATCGGTCCGATCCTCTTGCTCACGCCCCTTCACGAAGGCGGCGCCAAGACTGAGAGAATAGGCCTTGTAGCGGACGAGGGCCTGCCCGGCGGCCCGCCACTGCTCGCGATTGAAGGCTGAGTTCTCGAAGGCCGTCTGGAAGAATTTGCTGGTCGCCTGCGCAGAGGCGACAACCCGCAGCTCGACCTCGCGCGCCAGTTTCGCCTCGCGCATATAGTCCAGCGCAACAATATAGCCTTGCGCGCCCGTATCGCCATTGTGGCTGACGGCGGCGCTGGCTTGCACCAGCCCCAGGCGGCTTCCCCACGTTGCAAGCCCCCCCATCTGACCGCGGCCGTCAGCCCACTGGGCGTTGGCCCCGAGCGTAAGCGCGTCGGTGATCCCTTTGCGGACAAAGCCGGACGCCGCGAGGGTCGATCCGTATTCCAACTGGCCGCCCTCCTCCAGGACGCCAGCCGATACGCCGAAATCCATCACGCCCGGATCCAGCAGCCCCGCCCCGCCAAAAAGATCGAAGACCGCGATCTCGCGCTGGCCGCTATCCTCTTCGACCAGCAGCCGAACGGTGTTGGCGCCCTGACCAAAGGGAAAGTCGGACAACGAGTAAGGACCTGCCTCAAGTCGGATACGTTCCACGACAACGCCGTTGACCTCGACCACGACCAGAGCAGGCCGATCCAGAATGAACTGTCGACGGCCAGCCGGTCGCACATTCTGGAACGGGCGTATGGTCGAATAGGCGCGTGCAGCCGACAGACCCAGAAAACGGCGAGATCCCTGAAAACTCTCAACCGGCGGCGCAAACTCACCCGCTGTCAGGCGAACGGCGGACTGAAACAGATCTTTGGAGAGCCGTATCTCGCGGCGACGCCAGCGTTGATCCTGACTGCTGCCGTCGTAGTCGACGCCCCCCGTCAGAGTGACCCCATCGAACCCGCCAATATTGGCGAACATATCGATACCGCCGGCCAGAGGCGCGAAGCGCCCCTCATCATGGGAATACAACTGGGCCATGCTGATATTGGCGCCCGCTGCAAAATGAGCGGGCTGATCGAAGGCCGTTGGATCGACCACCTCATTACGGGCGAAACTGACATCGCGACGCGCGCGGGCATCAACAGCCAGTTCCGCGACAAAAGTCAGCGACAGAGGATCGAAAGAAATCGAAAACCCCTCTCCTCTCAGATCCGCCATGCTGACGCGTTGCTGCGAGGCGATGACCGCCTTCAATCGATCTCGCACGCCCGGAGAGACCTTGGAGCCCACCAGGTCCATCAGGGCGACAGCGTCGATGACGCCCTCGCCCTGCATGTCCACTTCGCCGCTGATGTCGCCGAGATATAGCCCATCGAGCGTCAATGGACCCTGGATCGGCGTCAATACCGGCGTCGGACGAGCGCTGGGGGCCTCGTCCTGGGGTCCGCCGGTCGCCGCGCCGGTCATGGGGGGATTGACCGGGGCGGCGCCGGCGGCGAACGGGACGTTGGAGGCGTCCCGTTCAACCGGAACCATCACTGCGGTCGGAGATCCGAACGCTTCGACGGAATAGTCGCGCGCCGTTCGCACCACCTCGTCCGAGGCGCGTGACGCCTCGGCTCGACAGGGCGAGGCCACACTGCCCCCCAAGCATGCCGCAACGCCGAGGCGCCGCCAGGTCGTGCGTCCAGCGGCCATTTCACAGGAGGGCGATCGACGCAGTGACGTCGCCGTTTGCCCCTGCCGCTAACGCCGCAGGGATACGAATCCTGCGCGTGGCGCCGCCGGCGATCACGCTGACCTCTCCGACGTCGACATCCGCCGCCGGAACCTCATGCACCTTGCCGTCGGACGTTGTCAGCGTGAACCGGGCTTCTCGAAGATGAGCGAAACCTGCGCCCGTGTTGTGAGCCGACAAGAGCACATCGCCGTTAGCTTCCCGCGACACCGACGTCACTTCAACCGCCGCTCGCGCATTCGCGGGTGCGACAAAGACATAGGTGTTGATGGTGAACGCGACCTTGATGTCGGCTCCGGCTCCACCGCTCTCGGTCGTCGTCTGCATGTTGATCGGCAACTGCGCCGCACGAACCAGATACATCCGGCCTTCACTGCTGGCGTCGCCAAGATAGCGGACTTGGACAACCTGCTCGCGGTTCGGCGGGATCACCGACTGGACGGGGAAAACGACTATGTCGTTATCTTCGGGCGTCAGACTGCGAGCGCCGGTCTCATCGACCTGCATCCGATAGACTTCAATCTCGACCGTCGCTGCGGCGGCGCTGTCATTTCGCACCGTCAACCGATAGCTCGATCCGCTGCCGGACGGCGTGATCTTGGCCACCATAGGCGACACGTCCATGGCGCGACTGTCGCCGGTCGACCCGAGACTCAGGACTAGGGCAGCGACGGCTGCCGCGACTGTTTGCAATCTCATGACTGCATCCTCCCATGCAGGTTAAAGCGCAGAAAAACGGGGAGCCGCTCCATCGGCTCCCCGCTTCCCTTTCCGGTCAGGCCGGGTTCAACGCGAAGGTAAAGACTTCCGTATAGGTGCCGGCGGGCGCAGAAGCCGCACCGGGGCCGGAGGGCGCAGCCGCGCAACCCGAAGAGCCAGGGTTGGTCGGGTCGCCTTGAGTTCCGCCCGCGCCAGGGCCGCCTGGGACGTTGTAGCAGAGGTTCAGGAACAGATCGGCGAAGATGCCGTCAGCCAGGGCCTGGCTATAGCCGCCCGAGTTGGTGACGATCGCGGGGCTGCCGGGCCAGGTGTCGACGGCGGCGAAGCCGAGAGCCGGCACGCCCTGAACGACCAGATCCCAGTCATAGTTGATCAGCACGCCGGCCGGAGACTTGAAGTCGCCATTCTGGGCGCTGGAGGTCAGCTTGGCGCCCGTGGCCGAGTTGCAGGACATCCGCAGGGTGGTGACTTTCTGCCGAACGCCATTGGCGACGGCAGCATTGCCGCCAGCCACATTGGCCAGGCCAATGCCGCAGAAGTCAGTGACGCTGGTGGTCACAGTCACGTTCGTCTGCGCGCTAGATACGGCAGGAATAGCGAGCAAAGCTGCGGCAGCGGCTGCCACCATTACAAAGTTACGCATAATAACCTCCGATTGATTGTGCTTGAAAAATCGGTCACATCCCTCGATGGACCGGACAATGCGGCTGTCACCACATTGAGGCCATATTGAACTCGCCATCGGCTGGGGGCATCCCCCAAGCGCGTGGTCATAGTTGCCTAGTCAATATTGCTATTTTCTCGCATGGTTGGAGTGGTTCACCACTTGCAGCAATCGACAACCCTCACGGCCAGCATGCTGAATACGTTGCAAAATCACCTAGCCGGCTACGCCCCACCGTGATCGAAGCTGAGCCGCTTTTGTCATCCTTGGGTTTTGAGGAGAGGAACTGATCCAAGACAAGCCACGCGCCAAGTAGGCGCATTTTAACCTAGTTAAGTGCTCATCGAACCAAGGTTCGGCATGGTGATGTTATGGAAGAGGAAAGCAACATCCACAACGATCCGAGCTTCCGCCTAGGCACGCTCGTCGGTCGGTTGCAGGCCGTCAGGGATATGATGGCCCTCTTCGCCATGGGCGAAGCGGCTGACGACGACTTGGATGGCCAGATGAAGGACATCGTTCGCCGCCAAGCCGCGATCGCCCTCTGGCTTGAACAAGCGCAGACCGAATGCGACGCGAGGTGGGAACGATTGCTTTCAGAACTGCGTGAGCAGGAAGGCGAGGACGGCGCCTGACGCCTGCCCCACCAGCGCCGTGTGGCAGTCCTCCTTGGACCTACAAAGAGGATACTCCTCGAGGGAGCCGCTAAAGGCTACCGAACATTCGACCGCCCGTGCACACGAACGCCGGCCCCCTGCTCCCTGACCCCGCATGAAAAAGGCCCTCCGTCTTGCGACGGAGGGCCTTTTTCATGAAGCGCATCACCACTCTATCAGATCATCTCGATAGCATTCTCGCGGTTACGGCGACTAGCGATATCGAGCCCGTTCCTGTTCGATCTGGTCGGTCGTCCAGGGCTGAGCCGCCGGGTCGAAGCTGGACCAGCCGCCTTCACGGCAGGCCCCGACGCGCGCCTGAGAATCGAAGCCCCGACGGTTCGACGTCCGAGGCCGCGGTGAAACGCACCGGCCTCAAGTCCCGGCGCGCGGCCGGCCCCGACGGCCCGGACGCCACAGTGATCGGCGACACCTTCAAGGCCAAGCCCAAACCCTAGCGCGATGCCTGCCCGACGGGCGGATGCCCCGTCTCAATCCCTTACGACCCGGCGTTTCGCCAAGGCGCGGATATGAGGATCGACCAGGCAAGCGGCGACCTCCCGTGCAAAAGCGCGTTGCGCCTCGGCTTCATCGAGGATCAGGCGATCTCCGGCCGCTAGGCGGGAGGAAAGACGAAACAGGACCTTCTGGCCACGTCGTGAGCCCCTCCTCTTGTTCGACGTCGCCGTCAGCCCCGGATTGCGCCCTCGACCAGTTCGGCGCCCTCGCGCGTGATGCCCTGGGCCGCCCGCTGCAGGGTGCTGGTGTAGGAGCCCGAGGGCAGCAGGCCGCGCCTCGAGGGGAAGACCGCGTGGACGATCCATTTCGTCGGTCGCCAGTCGGCCAACAGGTCGATCAATCGACCGGCCTCCAGATCCCCCCCACCGCCACGGTCGGCAACATGACAACGCAAGCCCCTGAAGCGCCCCCTCGTGCAGCATATGCAAGTCATCGGTCACCGTTCATGCCGTCCCTGTGCGCCAGGGCCCAGATGTGATCGCGGTGGGCCGGGCCGAAGTCCAGGCTACGCCAATCGGCCAGGTCCGCCTGACCGACGCCGGGCGATCTCAGTCCGCCCGAGCGTCCGACGCCGAAGGGCTCCGCGACGCCGCGCGCACGAAGCGCACGCGTTCGGTTTTCAGTTCCGGCTCGGGAACGTATCCCGCCTGGGCGAATGCGCGCTGCTGCGGCGGGGCTGAAGGCGCATCCTCGGCCCGCCACCACTTCGGGTCGGTCGACGCCTTTGGCAGAAGCCCGCCCACGATCCGTTCGATATCGCGAAAGCTCAGCTCGACTTCCGCCGTCTTCTGGCGGCGCAGGTAGCGAGCAAGAGGCTCATACTTCGCCATGTCGACCCTTCTCCTGTCACCGTGCCACGACGACCCGCCTGCACAATTCAAGCGGTCGTCCATACGGGACGCCGCCCCGTGAGAGAAGGCCGCACAGGCGATTCTCAACTGGACGCCGGACGTGAATGCGACCCGACGCCTCCGCCGCAAACGGGGGGGCAATGGACGGGGAATGGCCGGGCCGCGCCTCGCCGAAGCTGAGGAGTGGACGAAACCCCGCGACGCGACAAGGTTCCGCCTAATGTGCCCTGCCCTCCCCGCCCAAGCGCCACTCCGACGCCGGTCGCGCCGAAGTGATGTTCCAGGCCAATCGGGACAGCCTGGAACACCATTCCGCGATCGCAGCCGGCGCCACGATCCGCGCGCCTTGTGGCGGTGCTGGCCCAGGCCTGCCGCTCAGTCGGTCGCCCTAAGGTCGGAACAGCACCTTGCCGGCCTTACCAGGCGCGAGAGAGGCCTCCACCGCGCGCGACGCCTCGTCGAGCCCGAATACGGCCTCGACCGGCAATTCGAGCTGACCGCTGGCGGCGCGTGTCAGAAGCTCGCCGATAAGACGGCGGCGCTGATCGGACGGCATGGCCGCCGACACCTTGGTGCCCCAGAAGCCCTTGAGCGTGAGCTGCTTGAAAATCACCGCGCCGGAGGGAATTTCCATGGCCGCGCCGGTCATGGAGCCGAACGACACCAGCAATCCGTTTTCGCCGAGCAGGTCCGCCAGATCGCCGCTCGATGTTCCGCCGATGGAGTCCACCGCCGCCTTGATCGGCGCCTCTCCATGAAGGGCGCGGACCTGGTCTTTCCAGTCCGGCGTCGCCGTGGAAACCACATGGTCGATGCCCAGAGCCCCCAGCTCAGCCACGCCAGCGTCGCGCCGGACTAGGTTGATTGTGTTGACGCCCCGCCCCTTCGCCAGCATGGCCAGGATTTTGCCGACCGCGCCGTTCGCCGCGTTCTGGATGATCCAGTCGCCTTCGGCCACGCTCAGGACCTCCAGAAGGGAGATGGCGCTGAAAGGCATGGCGATCAGTTGCGCCGCCGCTTCGTCGCTGACAGCATCCGGCACGGGAACCAGACCGCCCGGCGAAGCCAGGAAGTACTCGGCCCAGCTGCCGTGCACCCCCGCGACGGCGATCCGCTGCCCCAACAAAGCGGCGTCCACACCCTCCCCGACGGCCTCGACGACGCCGACCGCCTCGCTGCCGCCGATGGCGGGCAAGGGCGGTTTGTAGCCGTAGCTGCCGCGGATGGTCCAAAGGTCATGATTGTGGATCGGCGACAGCGTCGTGCGGATGCGGACCTTGCCAGGCCCAGGTTCAGGCGTTGGCAGGTCCGCCAGATGGAGGAGTTCGGCCGGTTCGCCGAAGCTGTCGTGGATCAGGCTGCGCATTCGGTCTCTTTCCACCCGTCGCCCGGCCCTGACCGATGACGAGTTCATCTGGTTGAGGCTTGAGATGGGGCTCCACCGTGCGTCTGCAATGTTCCCCTCAATCCCCCGGCGTTTTCTCCGGGTTTTGTTCGCGTCATCTTGGATGGCGGACACCAGGGGAATGAACGAGGTCCATCGCCCCCTTCATGGCTTGCGCCATGACGTACAGACTTCTACATTATGTCCATGGCTATGCAGGACGCCGCCGTCAGACCCATCGACCCGCTCCCGCCGCTGCGCGATCCGCAGGAACGTCGGCGCATGTCCGCGCCTGCCCTGAAGCTCTTCTTCAAGGCCTCAGCCCTATGGGGCCTGACGGTCGATCAGAAGCGCGCCGTCCTCGGCGACGTCTCGCGCCAGACCGAGCACAATTGGCGCAACGGCGACGCCACCACCCTCACCCGCGACCAGCTCGAGCGCATCTCCCTGGTCCTCGGCATACTAAAGGGGCTGCGGCTCATCTTCGTCGAGGATCAGGCCGGAATCCGATGGCTGAAGGCGGAGAACCGCGACCACCCCTTCAACGGCCGCTCGCCGCTTGAGCGGATGACCGACGGCGGCATCGCCGACCTCTACGACGTCCGACGCTACCTCGACGCATGGCGGGGCGTGCGTTGACCACGCCGCCGCAGCGCCGGTTCACCTCCCGCACCCATCGCCTGGTCAACAGCCGCTTTCCCACCACGGGCGTTTTCGACGACATCGCGGAGGACGAAGAAGAGCTCCGCGTCGCCTTCCAGCTCGAGGAGATGACCAACGGCCGCCTCCTCGCCATGGCGCGCCTGGAGATGATGCCGCCGGGCTCCCTAGCTGCGGGGCCGACCGCCACGCTCGCCAACGCCGCCTTCCTCCACGCTTCCGAGAGCGGCGGGCGCTTCAATGGGCCCGACCTCGGCGCCTGGTACTGCGCAACGGACATCGAGACGGCGATCGAAGAGACCCTCCACCACAACGGCAGACGGCTTCGACTGTCGGCCGGCGGCTTTCCCAACCGCATCCAGCTGAGAGAACTTGTCGTCCATCTGGACCTGGATCTGGCGGATCTGCGCGGGCTGCAGGCGGAACGTGCGGAGCTCTACGATCCCGACGACTATCGCGCCTCCCAGGCCTTCGCCGCCGATATTCGCTGGCCTGGCGACCCGGACGGCGTCGATGGCCTCGTCTATGACAGCGTGCGCCGTCCAGGCGGCGTGAACGCCTGCATTTTCCGCCCGGGCGCCCTGCCCCTGCCCATCCTCCAGGGCGGGCACTACGAATACGTCTGGGATGCGAAGGGTCAGGTCGAGGTGATCATGCTGACCGGCGTCAATCGAGCCTAGCCTGACCGCAGCCCTCAAGCAGACGCCCGTCTCGGCAGACAGACGCCCGCCGTCATTTCGGACAGGCAGTAGTCGGACCAGGCCTCCAGGACCTGGCGCCGCTTGCGCAGGGCGTCGCTCCGCCGATAGGCTCGCTCGGTCTCGTCGCCGACGACATGCGCCAGACACTCCTCGATGGTCTCTCGGGCGTAGTCCGTCTCGTCGCCCGCCCAATCCCGAAACGTCGAGCGCATGCCGTGCGGCGTAAAGCCCGGCGCCAGATCCCGAAGCATCATGTCCATCGCCATATTGGACATCGGCCCGCCCTTTGGTCCCGGAAAGATGAGCTGGTTGGGTCGCGGGTGGGTCGGATGAACCGCCTTCAAAACGTCCAGTGCGCCGGTCGATAGCGGTTGGCGAAAGGCGCGTTCCTTCATGCGGCTCGGGTCGAGCGCCCAGACATCGGCTCTGATCTCGCCCCAGACCGCCTCCAGGGTCATGGTCTCACGCGCCACGGTGAAGATCGTGAACTCCAGCGCGCGGGCGGACATGCCCTGGCTGGCCGAGAGTCGCTTCATGAAGGCCGGAATCTGTTCGTAGGGCATGGCCGGCATGTGGCCGCGCTGGAGCTTGGGGCGCGGCGGCAAGAGGTGGATCAGGTTCCCCTTCCACACAGCCGGGTTCGGGCCGGTGCGCAGCTTCTTAACCCTGACGTAGTCCAGCACTCTTTCGAGGCGCTCGCGCAGCTTGCCGGCTGACTCCGCCTTGGTCAGCCAGAGCGGCGTCAGTACGGAGAGAACGGCCTCGACGTCGATCTCATCGACCGGCCAGTGTTTGATCGGCGCGGCGTGGCGCTCGATGGAGCGCATCCAGCCGGCCTTGGTCTTGCGACCACGCCAGCCGCCTTCCTGGGCTTTCACATAGTCCGTCCAGCACGCCAGCAGTGTGGGCCGCTCCGCGACGCCGGTTCGGACCGCCGGCCTGTCCATCCCGGTCGAAGGGCTCGCCTCCAGGCTAAGAGCATCGGTGCGGCGTTGTTGCGCCAACGGATCCCTCCCAGCAGCGATGGACTGCTTGGCCCTGTCGCGGGCGAGACGCGCATCCGCCAGGGACACGTCGAGCATGGACCCGAGACCCATGTCCCTTCGTGCGCCCCCCGACCGGTAGCGATAGATCCAGCTACGTCCGCCCGTTCGGGCCACGACGAGATAGAGGCCGTCTCCGTCGGAATAGTAGCCCTCGCTCTTGAAGCCACGGACACTTCGATCCGTGAGCTTGCTGACTTTCAAAGCCATCGCCGCGCTCGCTGCAAATCATCCAGGAGCCTCGATTCTAGTGGCTCCTAATTTGGTTTGCACCCACCATCCTTCCCATCCAGCTTCCCATCCAGCAGACAAAAACTCGGTGAAATGCCCTGACGCGGTTTGCAGCAGTTTGGAAAAACAGAACACATTGTAGTGAATAAGTTTTTTGACACGAAACAGGCTCAGATGAAAAAATCTGGCAATCTATTTCCGGCCTCTACCCGCGGAGCCACTCGGGGGCATTAAGCCCATGACATCGTCACGCTTATTCGTAGTTGGCCCTGGCGGCTTCTCATCCAGATTTCTATGCACCTAACACGCGGAACGATTTTCGCGTCCTCGTCGGCATGGCTTTGCACCTTTGAAACACGGCGGACGATCACTGGCCCGATCAAGTCAGCCCCGCTTCTGTCCGAGCCATCCTGAGATCCTCGACAAGGGCCATGCGCGCGCGGCGACGCTCCTCAAGATCAGGCATACGCAAGACAAAGGCCGGATGAAGCGTAAGCAGAGCGCGCGCGCCATCCGGCGTGTCAATCACCGCGCCCCGCTCCGTCATGATGGATGGCTTTCGCGCCAGCACAGCCAGGCCCGCCGTCGCGCCCAATGCGAGGATCAGCCGGGGCTTAACAAGTCTGCGCTCCTGATCCAGCCACCAGCGGCAGGCCTGGACCTCGCCCGCGTTGGGCGTCTTGTGCAGGCGTCGCTTGCCCCGCGGCTCGTGCTTGAAGTGCTTGACCGCATTGGTCAGGTAGACCCCTGAGCGATCAATGCCCGCTTCGGCGAGGGCGGCGTCGAGAACCTGACCTGCTGGCCCGACGAAGGGCTGGCCCGCCAGGTCTTCATGATCGCCCGGCTGCTCGCCGACAATCATCAGCCGCGCCTCGCGGGGTCCCTGTCCGCAAACGCCTTGGGTCGCATCCCGCCAGAGAGGGCAGCGCCGGCAGTTCTGCAGGCCTCGCTCCAGGTCCGCCGGGTCCGCAGCGACCAGGTCATCGGTCGAGCTCCGATCAACGGTCGGTGCGCGCAGGCGCTGGAACTTCTCATTGGGCGGGGGCGAAGGTTCGGAGACCATGACCTCGGTGCGGGTCGCCGCCGAGGCCACCAGTCCAGGGATCAGAGAAGCCTCGGGCAGGTTCTTCCAATACCGCTTCGGCATCTCCGACTGCATCATGCGCGTGCGCAAACGCGCAGGATTGAAGGTCGAAGCGTAGTAGGTGCGCCAGAAATCCTCGACCTCGTCCTCCTGCGGCGCCTCGTCCTGACGTCCCGGCGGCCCGAAGGTCAGGGCGTCTCCGTCCCAGTGGGCGGTCCCATCCGGCGTCAGGATAGACCACTGCATGGTGCTGAACCGCCGTGCGAAAAAGGGCGCCGTCTTCTCCAGCACGCGATGCGCCGGCTCGAACCAGGCCACCCAGCGCTCGCCGTCCGCATCCCTCGTCTCGCGAAAACGGACGAAGGCCTTCATCTTGTGGGCCGCGCGGTGAACGTTCTTCACCCGCTCGGCCGCCGCTGCGACATCGGGATCGGACACCACCCGCATCAGATCGGGCTCGTCCCGCAGCCGCCACAGCAGCCGATACATCAGGTCGAACCGATCCGGTGCGCGGTGCAGGATCAGGTCGCCCGCAGTTTCCATGAAGGCCCGAGGGACGACGAAAGCATCGTCCGCGGGGACTGCGCCAGCCGCCCCATCAACGTCGAAAAGCCCGTCCTGAACAGATCCAGCCGTGACAAAGCGAGCGCTGGCCGGCTCAACGCCCGCAATGCGCAACCGGCGCACAGCCGTCTTCCATCCGGTGAAATCGGTCTCACTCGCCAGGACAATGGTACGCATCAAAACAGGCTCAACTGTTCCGGGGCCCGCTGCGGCGCCAGCCGCGCGCGCAGGTCCTCCGCATCCGTCAAACCGCCCGGCGTCCAGTCCAGGGCGACGATCCACGGCCGCACCTTGTCGATCGACCGCGTCAGCCGGGCCACGTCCTCCAGTCGCAAGGTACGATAGCGCCGGACCGACAGGATGCGATCCACCGCCTTCACCCCCAGCCCCGGCACGCGCAACAGGTCTTCGCGCGCGGCCAGATTGACGTCGGTGGGGAAGATGTCGCGGCGCTTCAACGCCCAGGCCAGCTTGGGATCAACCGCCAGATCCAGCATCCCGTCCGACGCGCCCTCGCCGATTTCAGGCGCGCTGAAGCCGTAGAAGCGCATCAGCCAGTCGGCCTGATAAAGCCGATGCTCCCGCATCAGCGGCGGTTTCGACAGCGGCAGAATGCTGGAACTGTCGGGAATGGGGCTGAAGGCCGAATAATAGACGCGGCGCAGGCCATAGCCCCCATATAGAGAGGCGCTGCGGTCCAGGATTTCCGTGTCCGGCGCCCCGTCTGCGCCGACGATCAACTGCGTCGACTGACCGGCCGGCGCGAAGGTCTGCGGACGATGCCGGTCGCGCTTCTCCGGCTTGGCGGCTTCCAGCCTCAACCGCACCTGCCCCATGGTCTTGCGGATCAGGCGAACGTCCTTTTCGGGCGCCAGTCGCCCCAAGGCCTCGTCGCGCGGCAGCTCGATATTGGCCGACAGACGGTCGGCGTAGCGCCCCGCCAGCGCCACCAGCCGCTCGTCCGCTTCCGGGATCAGCTTCAGATGGATATAGCCTCGAAAATCATGGTCCTCGCGTAGGCGACGCGCGACCTCGACCAGTTGCTCCATCGTATAGTCGCCCGAGCGCACGACGCCGGACGACAGGAACAGCCCCTCGATATAGTTGCGCTTGTAGAAGGCCAGGGTCAGATCGACGACCTCCTCGACCGTGAACCGCGCCCGCTCGACGTTCGAGGATGACCGGTTGATGCAGTAGACGCAGTCGTAGATGCAGAAGTTGGTCAACAGGATCTTCAGCAGACTGACGCAGCGCCCGTCGGGCGTATAGGCGTGACAAATGCCCATGCCCTCCGTCGAGCCCACGCCCTTGCCGTCGAGGGAGTTGCGCTTAGGCGCGCCGGACGACGCGCACGACGCATCATACTTGGCCGCATCGGACAGGATGGAGAGCTTTCGTCGAAGTTCGATACGCGCCATTCGTTCATGATATGTTCCATGATCCGAAAGGTCCAGCGTGACCGTATAATGGTGTGGACGGCGGAACCCTGACCTTCATGGCTCCGTTTCCCTGCCCTGTTCAGGGCCGGGCCCTGATGTCCGACTGGCTTTGAAAGCGACCCTCACGCGCATGTCCCTGCCCGATCACGGTTTCGCCTCGGTCCTGCGACCAACGCTTGGCGGCCTATGGTGCCCGGAAGGCGACTTCTACATCGACCCGCCGCGCCCGGTAGACCGGGCCGTCATCACCCACGGTCACGCCGACCATGCCCGTGCCGGCCACGGCGCCGTTCTGGCCACGCCTGAGACCCTGGCCATCATGGGCGAACGTTACGGCGCGGACTTCGCGGGTCAGACCCAAGCTCTGACCTATGGCGAACGGCTGAAGGTGGGCGGGGTCGAGGTCTCGCTGGCCCCCGCTGGGCACGTCCTAGGCTCGGCTCAGGCGACCGTGAGACAGGCAGGACTGACCATCACCGCCTCGGGCGACTACAAGCGTCGCCGCGACCCGACCTGCGCCGCCTTCGAACCCGTGCCCAGCGACGTCTTCATCACTGAGGCCACCTTTGGCCTGCCGGTCTTTCGCCATCCGCCGGACACGCAGGAGATCGGTCGCCTGCTGCGTTCGGTCCAGCAATTCCCGGAACGCGCCCATTTGGTCGGGGCCTATGCACTCGGCAAGGCGCAACGGGTGATCCGCCTGCTGCGCGAGGCGGGCTATGACGAGACCATCTATGTGCATGGGGCGCTTGAACGCCTCAATCGCCTCTATGAGCATTTCGGCGTCGATCTGGGACCGCTGGCCCCGGCGACCGGATCAAAGGCCGATTTCGCCGGGCGCATCGTCATCGCGCCGCCCTCCGCCATTGCCGACCGCTGGAGCCGACGCTTCCCCGATCCGGTCACGGCCTTCGCCTCGGGCTGGATGAGCGTGCGGGCGCGGGTGCGCCAACGCGGCGTCGAACTGCCGCTGATCCTGTCCGACCACGCCGACTGGGACGAACTGACTGCCACCCTGACCGAGCTGTCGCCACAGGAGATCTGGATCACCCACGGCCGCGACGACGCCCTGCGCCGCTGGGCCGAACTACAGGGCCTGACGGCCCGCGCCCTGCACCTCATTGGCTATGAAGACGAGGACGACGACTGATGCGCGCCTTCGCCGCCCTCTTGGACCGGCTGTCGTTCACGGCGTCGCGCAACGCCAAGCTGCGACTGATCCGCGACCACCTGGCCGATGCGCCCGATCCCGACCGGGGCTGGGCGCTGGCCGCCCTGACCGGCGCCCTGTCCTTCACCGCCGCCAAGCCCGCCATGATCCGTCAGGCGATCGAGGCCCGCGTCGATGCCGAGCTGTTCCGCCTGTCTTATGACTATGTCGGCGACCTGGCGGAGACCGCCGCCCTGATCTGGCCGGCCCGACACGGCGCCAACCGCGAGCCGGAACTGTCCGAGGTCATCGACACTCTGAACACGGCCAAGCGCGGCGAGGTTCAGGGCCTGCTGGAAGGCTGGCTCGACGCCCTGGACGCCGACGGCCGCTGGGCCTTGCTGAAGTTGGTGACGGGCGGTTTGCGCGTCGGCGTCTCGGCGCGGCTGGCCTGGCAGGCGGCGGCGGACTTCGGCGGCGTCGAGGTCGCGGACATTCAGGAGGTCTGGCACGCTCAGACCCCGCCCTACGCCGACCTCCTGGCCTGGCTGGACGGCAAGACCGAGCGCCCCTCGGCCATGGCCCATGGCCGCTTTCGACCCGTCATGCTGGCCCAGCCGATCGACGAAGCCGTCGACCTGCCCCGCCTCGACCCTGCCGCCTACGCCGCCGAGTGGAAATGGGACGGCATCCGGGTCCAGGCCGTCAGCGAGGCCGGGGTGAAACGCCTCTATAGTCGCACCGGCGAGGACGTGTCCGGCGCCTTTCCCGATGTCCTCGCCGCATTGGACTATGAGGGGGCCATCGACGGCGAGCTTCTGGTGCTGCGCGAGGGTCGGGTCGCCCCCTTCGGCGACCTGCAACAGCGGCTGAACCGCAAGACCGCGGACGCCAAGCTGATGGTCAGCCATCCGGCGGGCATACGCGCCTACGACCTGCTGGCGGCCGAGGGCGAGGACCTGCGCGCCCTGCCCTTCGCCGAGCGCCGCGCGCGGTTGGAGACCTTCGTCGCCGCCGTCGGGTCCAACCGCATCGACCTGTCGCCCCTGGTGCCGTTCGAGGCTTGGGACGAGCTGGCCGCCCGGCGCGCCGAACCGCCGCCCGGCGATCCGCAGTCAGCCGAGGGCTTGATGCTGAAGCGGCTGGACAGCGTGTATGAGGCGGGCCGCCCCAAGGGGCCCTGGTTCAAGTGGAAGCGCGATCCGCACCTGATCGACGCCGTGCTGATGTACGCCCAGCGCGGCCACGGCAAACGGTCCAGCTTCTATTCCGACTACACCTTCGGCGTCTGGACCGAGGACGCCGACGGCATCCATGTGCTGACCCCGGTCGGCAAGGCCTACTTCGGCTTCACCGACGAGGAACTGAAACAGCTCGACAAGTTCGTGCGCGATCACACGGTGGAGCGCTTCGGCCCCGTCCGCTCCGTCACCGCTACCCGCGAGTTCGGCCTGGTGCTGGAGGTCGCCTTCGAGGGTCTCCAGCGATCCAAACGCCACAAGTCCGGCGTCGCCATGCGTTTTCCTCGCATCAGCCGCATCCGCTGGGACAAGCCGGCCAAGGAGGCCGACGAACTGGCCACCCTCGAACGGATGCTGGACTAGCCGCGCTTCCCGCGCCGCCGTGAACTCAGCGACGATAGAGGTCGGCGTCAGGATCTTTCCCGCCCCTCAATGCGGCCGCGACCACCTGGCTGGCGATCACCGAATAGGTGATGCCGTTGCCGCCGAACCCCATGACCGCCCAGGCGTGATCCAAACCCTCTACCGGCGCGATATGGGGCAGTCCTGTCGCACTTTCGCCAAAGGCGCCCGCCCAGACATAGTCGATCTCCACCTCCACCTTGGGCAGAAGCTGCTTAACCTTGGCCAGGATTCGGTCGCGCTTCTCGCGCATCAGCGCTGGGTCGGCATGCGCGGTCGCCGAGGCTTCGTCCTCGCCGCCGACGATCAACCGTCCGTCCCGACTGGTGCGCATGTAGAGGTAGGGATCTGCCCCTTCCCAGACCATGGTCTCGCGCAGCCAGGCCGGAAGCTTCGTCCCAAGCTTGGAGGCCAGCGCCCAGGTCGAGATCACATCGGAATCCGGCGCAGACACGCCCTCCGGCCGCTCATAGCCGCAGCAAAAGACCACCGCCGACGCCCGAACAGCGGGGCCCTCGTCAGTCAGCAGCGTGACCCCGTCCGGGTCGGACGCCGCCTGCATGACCTTGATCGGCGAATAGATCCGCGCGCGCCGTCCCGCCGCACGCCGAAGCAAGCCGGCCGCCAGTTGGGCCGGATCGGCGCTGGCCGAGCCCCCGCTCAGAATGGCCCCCGTCCGCTCGACGCCGAACTGGTCGCCCAGTTCAGCGCCCGTCAGGAACCGGCTGTCCAACCCGATCGCCGCACGCGCCTCGGCCTCCGCCTCCAGCGCTCGCCGCCCATAGGCGTCGCCAGCCAGATAGAGGGCCTTGCGGTCCTGAAAGCCGCATCGAATCTGCTCGTCCGCCACGATACGCCCCAGGTCGTCCACCGCCCTTCGGGACCGCAGATAGGCCAGGCGGGCGTCGGCCTGCCCGATTTTCCTGGCCAGCGCCGTCAACGGCAGGTCGATCTCCCACTGCAGGAGCGCGGTCGAGGCGACGGTTGAACCCATCATCGGCGGACGGCGATCCAGAACCGCCACCTCATGATCCCGTGACAACTCATGGGCCATCAGCGCGCCGCTGATCCCAGCGCCGACAATAGCGACATCGACCGAGATCGCCTGCTTCAAGGGGCGAGCGGGCACGCCAAGGAAAGCACTGTCGGCCCATAGGGAGCGGCCGCTTCTCAGATCACGTTTCTGGGTCAATCCCGCCATTTGGCCTTCCCTCCAAGCCTCGCTTTGAGACCGGACGACGGAACGCGCCTTGTGGCCGAGGGGTTGCTCTCGTCCAGCCCTTCAAAGGGCCCGGGCTCAGGCTCGACATCCGATGCAGGGGTGAAACAGAACAAGAACGTGCCTATATTCGACTTCATGCCCCTGGGATCTTCACGCTTGGACACCTGCGACCTCGCCTCCGACCGGCTGCCGCCCCGCTTTCGTGACTGGTTCTCCAGTCGCGGCTGGTCCGCGCGCGCCCATCAGTTGGCCATGATCGATAAGGCCCAGACCAGCGCTGACGTGCTGCTGATCGCCCCGACCGGCGGCGGCAAGACCTTGGCTGGTTTCCTGCCCAGTCTGATCGACCTGGCAGAGCGCGGGCCGCGCAACGGGCCCAAGGCCCTGCACACGCTCTATATCTCGCCGCTCAAGGCCCTAGCCGTGGATGTGGAACGCAACCTGCTGACACCTGTGCGCGAGATGGACCTGCCCATCGTGGTCGAATCCCGGACCAGCGACACCGGCCAGGCCCGCCGCCAGCGCCAGCGGATCGCCCCGCCCGACATCCTGCTGACCACCCCGGAACAACTGGCTCTCTTTTGCGCCTGGGAAGGGGCGCGCGACTATTTCGAGAACCTGCGCTGCGTGGTGATCGACGAGATCCACGCCATCTACGGCTCAAAGCGCGGCGACCTGCTGGCGCTCGGCCTGGCCCGTTTGCGAAGCTTTTCACCCCATCTGCGCTGCGTCGGCCTGTCGGCGACCGTGAACGACCCGGCCATTGTCAGGCGCTGGCTGTCGGACAAAGGCGACGACATCGTCCTTGGTCAGGCAGGCGCGCCAGCGCAGGTCGAGGTTCTGCTGTCCGAAAACCGCGTGCCCTGGGCCGGCCACACCGCCCAGCACGCCATGGCCGAGGTCTATGAGACCATCAAGACGGCGCGGACGACCCTGGTCTTCGTCAACACCCGCTGGCAGGCGGAGTTCGCCTTTCAGGAACTATGGCGGCTGAATGAGGACAACCTGCCGATAGCCCTTCATCACGGCAGCCTGTCCGCCGAGCAAAGGCGCAAGGTGGAAGCCGCGATGTCGCGCCAGGAACTGAGAGCGGTGGTCTGCACCTCGACGCTGGATCTGGGCATCGACTGGGGGGCGGTTGATCTGGTCATCCAGCTTGCAGCCCCCAAGGGCGCCTCGCGACTGGTGCAGCGGATAGGACGGGCCAACCATAGACTGGACGAGGCTTCCCGCGCAGTTATTGTCCCCGCCAGCCGGTTCGAAATGCTGGAGTGCCAGGCGGCGGTGGAAGCGGTGGCGGAAAACGCCCTCGACGGCGATCCGCCCAGGACCGGCGCGCGCGACGTCCTGGCCCAGCACATCATGGGCTGCGCCTGTTCCGAGCCCTTCGACCTGGTGGACATGTACGAAGAGGTACGCCGCGCCGCGCCCTATGCGGGACTTTCCTGGGAAGCCTTTGAACAGGTCGTCGATTTCGTCTCGACCGGCGGCTATGCGCTCCGAAGCTATGATCGCTTCCGACGGATCGTTCGCGGTCGCGACGGCCGCTGGCGCGTGCTCAATGAGGAGACAGCAAGACGGCACCGGATGAATGTCGGCGTCATCGTCACGGCCCAGACCCTCAACATCCGCCTGCCTGGCCGCCACGGGTCTGGTCGCAAGATCGGTCAGGCCGAGGAGTGGTATTTCGAACAGCTGACCCCGGGCGACAGCTTTCTGTTTGCAGGCGAGATATGGCGCTTCGAGGGGGTCAGGGGGACCGACGCCATCGTCACTCGTTCGACCGAAAAAGAGCCCAGGGTTCCCAGCTGGGGCGGTTCGAAATTCGCGCTGTCCACCTTTCTGGCCAAGCGCGTTCGTCGGATGATGAGCGACGAAACCTCATGGTCCCGCCTGCCGCACGACGTCTGCGAGTGGCTGTACGCGCAAAAGGCGCACTCCAGTCTGCCGGGTGAAGATGATCTTCTGGTCGAGACCTTCAGTCGGGGCAAACGCCACTACATGGTCTGCTATCCGTTCGAGGGGCGACTGGCGCACGCCACGCTGGCCATGCTTGTCACGCGTCGGCTGGACCGCGCCGGGGTCGGGCCGATCGGCTATCTGGCCAACGACTACGCCCTGTGCGTCTGGTCCCTGCGTCCGATGGACAGCCTCGATTTCGACGCCCTGTTCCAGCAGGACATGCTGGGCGACGATCTGGAAGCCTGGCTGGACGAGAGTTTCATGGTGAAACGCGCCTTCAAGGAATGCGCCCTGATCAGCGGCCTGATCGAGCGCCGCATGCCGGGGCATGAGAAGAATGGCCGACAGGTGACGTTCTCCGCCGACCTGATCTACGACACCCTGCGTCGGCACGATCCCGATCATCTTCTCTTGTCCTGCGCCCGCGAGGACGCCGCGCGCGGCCTTCTGGACCTGGCGCGTCTGGGTGAACTGCTGGCCCGCATCTCAGGCCGTATCAGGGTTGAGCGGCTCCGGCATGTTTCACCCTTCGCCGTGCCCCTGTTGATGGAAATCGGCAAGGAACGTGCGCCCGGAACCTCGGCTGCAGACATGATGCTGGAAGACGCGGCTCTGATCGACGAGGCCATGTCTTGAGCGTCGCCAAGCTGGAGGCCGCCGACGACGGCGCCTTCGCCACCCGCCTGGCCGGGGCTGATGTCGTGTTTCGCGTGTCTGGCGCCCTCTGGTTGCCGGGGGAGCGCATGCTGGTGGTCGCCGACCTGCACCTCGAAAAAGGGTCCGCCTACGCCGCGCGCGGGCAGCTCCTGCCGCCCTACGACACGCGCGAGACCCTGAACCGGCTGGAGCATGAGATCGCGACGCTCGCCCCCCGATCCGTCGTCCTGCTGGGCGACACTCTCCATGACCACGGCGCATCAGCGCGTATCGTCTCGGATGAGCGCGCGCGCCTCGCCGCTCTGGCTGAGAGGCTCAGACTGATCTGGGTCGCCGGCAATCATGATCCCGATGGTGCGGGGGACCTGGGCGGCGAGACCGCCCAAGTGGTCGAGGTCGCCGGGCTATCGCTACGCCACGAGCCCTCTCCCGGCCCCGCCGATGGCGAGGTGTCGGGACACCTGCACCCCTGCGCACGCGTCAGCGGCCCGGCAGGAAGCATTCGCCGTCGCTGCTTTGCCTCCGACGGAAGCCGCCTGATTCTGCCCGCCTTCGGCGCCTATGCCGGGGGACTGAATCTGCGAGACCCCGCATTCACTGGCCTTTTTCGCGCGCCCCCGACCGGCTACCTGCTGGCTCGGCGCGTCGCGGCCGTCTCCTATGAGAAGATGCGGCCTGATCAACGATCCATGGTTGGTTGATCAAAACCACCACTCTCGTCCTTAGACGTGCAGAGGCCAGAACAGCAGGATCAGCGGCGGCCCGGCCATAAGCACCAGCAGACTGAGCGGCGCGCCCAATCTCGGATAGTCGGAGAACCTGTAGCCGCCCGGCCCCATCACAAGGGTGTTGCACTGGTGTCCGATGGGGGTGAGGAAATCACAGGCCGCACCCACCGCCACCGCCATCAGGAAGGGGTCGGGATTGAACCCGAGTTGCCTGGCCAGGGTGGCGCCGATCGGCGCGACGAT
>NZ_JACARP010000223.1:0-477 GCF_013386595.1 Brevundimonas sp. P7753
CGGCATAGACGACCCTGGCGAACAGGGGCCAGGCGAGGAGGCCAAGGACGAGGATCACCGCGCCCGCGCTTTGTCCGAGAATGGCTACCGCCGCCATGGCGGCGACCAGGCTGGGAAAGGACAACGTCAGATTGACCGTCTGCAGGATGATCCTGCGGGGCACGCCGTCGAATTCCGCTGCGAGCAAACCTGCGCTTACGCCAAGCACGAGCGAAATGGCGTTCGCGGCGAAGGCGACGCCCAGCGACCACGGGGCGCCGGCTAGAACCCTGGCGAGGATCGGCCGGCCGAGTTGGTCAGAGCCGAGCAAGGTGGTCCCCCCCGGAGGGGTGAGGCGGGCGAAAAGGTCCATCTCTGGCGGCGGCAGGGCGACGGCGAGAAACATGACGCTCGCGGCGAGGAGGACGGCCCCGGTCAGCACGGCGCCGGCGACGCCATTCTGTATGCGCGAGCGGCTCATCGTACGCTTCCTGCGAG
>NZ_JACARP010000224.1:0-990 GCF_013386595.1 Brevundimonas sp. P7753
GGCGCCCCCCGCATGTGGGGTCTCAGCCTCCGCTACCGCTGGGGCGGGTAGGCGAAGGAATGACGCGACACTCTGGTCAGACCCCCGACGTCGGCGCGGAGGAGGCGACGGCGAAGCGCAGGTCAGCGTCGCAACGACTAGCCGCCCTGGGTCGAACCCTGGGGCGGCGAAGCCTGGATCTGGCCCTTCTCCTGGTTGGCCTGTCGACGCTGCTCTTCTTCCTCCTCCGTGCGACGGGCGATCCGCTCGCAACTCTGGCGGGCGAGGACGCTACTCCGGAAGATCTCGCCGCTATCCGGGTTCAGTACGGCTTCGACCAAGGGATGGTGGTGCAATATCTCCGCTTCCTCGCCGCCTTGGCGCGGGGCGATTTCGGCCGGTCGCTGTCAAGCGGCGAGCCCGCCATGGACATGGTCCTCCAGGCGGTGCCCGCCACGCTCCTCCTGGCCGGCTTGGCGATGGGCGCGACGCTCATGATCGCGGTCCCTCTCGGGGCCTGGCTCGGCTCCGCCCCCCAGCGTCTCCCGCAACGATTGGCGGCCGGCGTCGTCTATCTCCTGCAAGGGACGCCGGGCTTTCTGGCGGCGCTCGTTCTCATCCAGATATTCGCCATCCAGGCCGGCTGGCTTCCGGCGTTGGGCTTCGGCGGACCCGAGACGTGGGTTCTGCCGTCCCTGTCTCTCAGCGTCTTCCTGGCGCCCAAGCTCGCCAGGGTCATCGCCGTAAACGTCGGCAACATGATGCATGAGGATTTTGTTCGCGCGGCCCGCGCCGCCGGCGCCGCCCCCGGCGAAATACTCTGGCGACACGTCCTGCCGAATGCCCTTCTCGGCGCCGTGGCGCTTGTAGGGGCCCAGTTCGCGGCGCTGGTCGGCGGCGGGGTCGTGATCGAAACCATCTTTGCCTGGCCAGGCCTCGGCCGGCTCCTCGTGCAATCCGCCCTGCAACTCGACTTCCCCGTAATCCAGGCCGCCGCCTTGGTCGTCGCCG
>NZ_JACARP010000225.1:0-490 GCF_013386595.1 Brevundimonas sp. P7753
AGGCCGACCCGCTGCGCAGTATGAAAGCTGCGCGGCTCGGCCTGTTGCTCAACCCACGCTGCGAGGCGTAACTAACCCAAGGACTCTGGTCGCCGCTGGATGAAAACTCAGAGGCACGTCAGAGGCGTTCGGCGGCCTGGTGCAGCAAGAAGGCGGCGTCGTTGAAGTCGCCTTCGGCAATGTAGAACCGCGCGCCCTTCAGCGCCTTGGCCGCGCTCGGAATCCAGTCCTCGTAATGGGCCTGGGTCTCCGCCAGCGCCACGTCGGGCGCCAGGGACTGCGGCTCCACGAAGGCGGGCGCGTCCGGCGCCGTCAGCAGCTCCACGCCGTCCGCCATGATGTCCATGAAGAAGTAGCGGCCCCGCGTCAGGGCGTCGTCCACCTCGGCCTGGCTATGGACGATGAAGTTGACCGGCGTGCGCAGGCGCTCGCCCGACGACAGCTCCGCCAGCAGCTGCCGCTCAGCCGTCCCCCAGAACTCCAGCACGTC
>NZ_JACARP010000226.1:0-1132 GCF_013386595.1 Brevundimonas sp. P7753
CCCTCGAGGGGGAAGGGAGATCAGGTTAGCTGTCCGCTCGCTTCGGCCCCGCCCCGACGTGCTCGATGCCGAGCCGGGCGGCGATCTCCATCTGCTTTTGCCGCTCGGCATAGCCCTCGCGCTGCTCGTCCGTGCGTGAGTCGTGGCAGCGGTCACAGCAGACGCCCTCGACATAGAGGGGCGACAACCGCGCCTCGGGGCTGACCGGCATGCGGCAGCCGCGGCACAGGCTGTGGTCGCCCTGTTTCAGGCCGTGACCGACCGCCACCCGCTCGTCGAAGACGAAGCAGTCGCCGCGCCACAGGCTTTCCGGCTCGGGGATGGTCTCCAGGTATTTCAGGATGCCGCCTTCCAGATGGAAGACCTGGTCGACGCCCTCGGCCTTGAGGAAGGCCGTGGCCTTTTCGCAGCGGATGCCGCCGGTGCAGTACATGGCGACCTTGGGCGGGTTGGGCCGGTCCAGCAGGGCGCGGCCCTCGGTCCTGAACCAGTGGGGAAACTCGCGGAAGGTGCGGGTGTTGGGCTGGATAGCGCCTTCGAAGACCCCGACCTCGACCTCGTAGTCGTTGCGGGTGTCGATAAGGATGGTGTCGGGATCGGCGATCAGGGCGTTCCAGTCCTGGGGCGAGACATAGGCGCCGACGCCCTCGACCGGGTCGATGTCGGTCACGCCCATGGTGACGATCTCGGCCTTCAGCCGCACCTTCATGCGGTGGAACGGCATGGCCTCGGCGGTCGAGTATTTCAGCTCCAGCCGATCAAAGCCCGGCAGGGCGCGCACCCCGTCCACGACGCGGGCGACGGCGGCCTCCGGTCCGGCGATGGTGCCGTTCAGCCCCTCGTGCGCCACCAGAAGCGTGCCGCGCACCTCGGTTCCGCACAGGTCCAGCAGATGCGCCCGCACCGCTTCGCGATCCGCAATCGGCGCAAAGCGATAGAGGGCGGCGACGCAGACGGGCGAAGGGGTTTCAGGCGTCACGGAGAATGTCCCGGCGGGCGGCGGTGAAAAAGAAGCGGCCTCTATAGGCCCCGCAGCCCCGCGCGTCACGGCGACGGCTTGTTTACAACTATGAGTTATATTCAGCGCTCAACCCAGAGGATGCCCGCCTTGCTGGAAGCCGCGCCGCCGCCC
>NZ_JACARP010000227.1:0-469 GCF_013386595.1 Brevundimonas sp. P7753
GATCAGGGGAAGGGGAGGCCAGGCGGGCGCGGCCGTCATGGCTGCGTCCAGCGAGGGCGTCTCGGCGGCCTCGTCCTCTACGAGCGGCGCATCCAGAATCGGCGCGCTGTCCTCACCCCGCGTCTTCAGCGACGGAGCGACAGCCGCGACCAGACTGGCGAACAGGCCGCTGTCCGCCGCCGTTTCCACGGATGCGGATGCGCCGACCGGGGCGGTCGGGGCGATCAGGGACATGACGCTGAGCGCGGACATGAGAGGCGATAGGGCTTTCGCTGGGTGGGCGGCGCCTACTGCGCTCAGATGGTTCGAACGGCACGGCGCAAGCTCCGGGCCAAGTCAGTGGAGCAAATACAAGTCGTTGAAAAACAACAACCTATACTGATTTCAGCATGGGTTTCGGCGCCCTTTGCGCCCGGCGCTTCTTGCCGCGCCGCTACGTTTTTGCCGGGCGACCCGGACCGACGCGCGC
>NZ_JACARP010000024.1:0-79535 GCF_013386595.1 Brevundimonas sp. P7753
CCTCGGCCCGGCCCGCAAGCCCCGGCCACAGGGCCTCGCCTGCATCGTCCGCAAATACGACCCCGCCGCCCGCGACCACCGCAACCGCGCCCTCGGCCAGTGGGGCGAGGAACACGTCCTCCGCCACGAACACGCCTACCTGCGCGCCCACGACCGCCCTGATCTGGCGCGCAAGATCGAATGGACGTCGCAAGAACGCGGCGACGGCGCCGGCTACGACATCCGCAGCTTCGACCCAGCGGGCCGCGAACGCCTGATCGAGGTCAAGGCCACGCGCGGCGGCCCCGCCACCGACTTCTTCCTGACCCGCACCGAGCGCGAGGTCTCCGCCGAACGCCCCGACGCCTGGCGCCTCTACCGCCTCCACGACCTCGCCGCCACCCCCGCCCTGTTCCAGCTCAAGCCCCCGCTCGAAGCGGCGGTGACGCTAACGGCGGAGATGTGGCGAGCGGGGTTTTAGGATGGGCCCTCGCTCCCAGGGCTTAGTCGCCGGACTGGTCTTTCAGCGCCTTCGCCTTAGCTCTTTCCAACTGCCCAATGCTCGTTTCCGGCGTAGGCAGATGCTCAGGCATGGCGCCGCCGAGTTCCGCGATCGTGCTGCGAACCTTCTTGCCCACGGCGTGGTGGATGTCGTTCGCCTGCGTCTTGGTGCGTGCGCCATCGCGTTTCAGCTTGTCTTCGGCCTGGGTGGCGCGAAACAGGTTGGCCGCCAACTCGGTCGAACCCATGTGGTCCAGAATCTTCTGGCTCTTCTTCAACCCCTTGATTGCGTGAATGTCCCGCATGGTCCGGCCGCCATAGAGGCCGCGATAGCCGTGATCCTGAAAGATCGCATAGTCCAGACCGCTTTCGACCCCCGCCTGCCGTGCCGCTGAAGCTAGGGCGGTATTGTGCTGGGCCATCTCGCGACGGAGCATCAGCCGCCGCTCGTCTTCCGACAGGGCGCCGAACGTGGGGTCGTCCTGGATTTCCTGACGCCGGGTTTGGACGGCGAAATAGGTCTGGCCTGCAGCGATCACCGGCTTGGACGGATCGCCGTTTTGGACGATCAGGTAGCAGGCGTAGCGCGACAGGCGAACGTCGGCGACCTCTCGCTGAGCGCCTTTTCCTAGATCGATCATTCTGGTGACGTCACCGAAATGATCCGCGGGATCGAGTCCCACCCCCGACGCCGAGACCCGAGCCTTCTCAATTACGGCCAGGAAATTTCGGTAATCCTGATAGCCGAGCGCCGGGGCCAGCTGGCGCGCCAGCCAGTACTCGACACCCTCGTCTTTGTGACGGATAGACTCGAACAACTGGCGATGGGGCGGAGTGATGTCGGTCATAGATGGATCATCGCTCGCGCGGAACGAATTGGCAACACGTCGTTATGGGCTGGGTGTCGGCGTGAGGTTAGGGCCGCCCGTGGCGGCCCCGCCGCCATCTTCTTCCTAACCCGCACCGAGCGCGAGGTCTCCACTGAACGCGCCGATGCCTGGCGCCTCTACCGCCTCCACGACCTCGCCGCCGCCCCCGCCCTGTTCCAGCTCAAGCCCCCGCTCGAGGCGGCGGTGACGCTAACGGCGGAGACATGGCGGGCGGGGTTTGGATGAGGCCGCGCACCAGAAGCTGCTTAGGAGCGTTGCTGGAAAGAAGTCCTGCCGCTGCCAGCGCCTCTTCGACGTCGATTACGTAGTGCAGGCCTGATAGCGTTTCGAAATGTCTGCCATCGGCTCCATCCCCCGTAACCGCCTCGCTTGGATTCCAAGGGAGTGTCAGCTCGCGCATAACTACTGCTACTTCCTGCATGATCAAGCCGTTCATCTGCTGAAGCAGTACGAAGAAGCGCAGGCCCACCACGTCACGGTGAAGTTCCGGAGCAAGGTAGAATCGGCCCGCTTCGCTGAGATCGCAAAGGACAGCGGGCTGGAGGCGCTGCGCGCCACTGGCTATCCTGCCGAAGCCCGCCGTGTCGTCCTCAATGCCATCACTATGGCAATGGTCTCGGACACTCTGCATCACGTGTTCGAGGCGCTGAAGTGCCTAGAGAAGCGCAAATCGGTAGTTGCGCTGAACCTCCTTCGCAAGCCGCTGTTGGATAGCCTGATTTACCTCGCATGGATGCTCGGCGACGAGGACGGGTTCTACGCCGCATTCACCTCCGGCGATCCGACCAAGCTGTCACCCAAGGTACTCGGTAACAATCGGGCGGACATCATTGCTCAGGCATTGGCTCAAACGGAGGTGGCTGACGTCCTGACTACGGATTTTATCGTCGCGAACCTGTTCAGCTCCAAGAACCCGTCAGGGCTTTACGGCCTGTTTCAGAAGGCAGTGCACCTAGTCACGGTCGATCGGGTGGAGCTCAAAACGGAGGCGGAAAACTTCAACTTCATTTTTAAGAACTACGCCGACGACGACATCTATCACGGCATCTATTACATCCTGCCGCACGCGCTGCTGTTCCTCACCCACGTCATACTGGAGCTGTTCGACCGGATCGCGCCGATGGACATGGGAGCCAAGAAAGCCTTCGAGGTACGTTCGATCCTGGGCCTCTATCTGGTGGAGGGCGAGGATAATGAGGCCGTGGCGATAAAACGCCTGTCGGCGCTGGGTGAACATTTCTCGTGCGACTGTGGCACGCCCTTAAAAGTCACTCCACACAACGCGGCCCGCATTACTCTGTCGGAATCCTATCGCTGCACGGGCTGTCGGCGAGTCAGTGGTTTCCCACTCGCTTGGATGTTCTGATCCGCGCTGAGTTCGGCGCGGGCCAACCTCCGCACAGCGCCACAAAAAAGGTCTTGCTAAGGTCTGCTTGGGTTCATGAGCAGATACTCCAACCTCAATCCTCATCCATCTTGAGCGCCGCGATAAACGCTTCCTGCGGGATCTCGACCTTGCCGAACTGGCGCATGCGCTTCTTGCCGGCCTTCTGCTTCTCCAGCAGCTTCTTCTTACGGGTGGCGTCGCCGCCGTAGCACTTGCTGGTCACGTCCTTGCGCAGGGCGCGGACGGTTTCGCGGGCGATGATCTTGCCGCCGATGGCCGCCTGGATGGGGATGACGAACATGTGGGGCGGGATCAGCTCCTTCATCTTCTCGACCATGCCGCGGCCGCGCGTCTCGGCGCGGGCGCGGTGGACCAGCATGGAAAGGGCGTCGACCGGCTCGGCGTTGACCAGGATGCTCATCTTGACCAGATCGCCGACCTTGTAGTCGGTGATCTCGTAGTCGAACGAGGCATAGCCCTTCGAGATCGACTTCAGGCGGTCGTAGAAGTCGAAGACCACTTCGTTCAGCGGCAGCTCATAGACCACCAGGGCGCGGCTGCCGACGTAGGACAGCTCGACCTGGGTGCCGCGGCGGTCCTGACACAGCTTGATGACGCCGCCCAGGTATTCGTCGGGGGTCAGGATGGTGGCCTTGATCCACGGCTCGCTGATGGTCTCGATCTGCATCACGTCGGGCAGGTCGGCCGGGTTGTGCAGGTCGATCTCGCGCCCGTCGCGCAGGCCGATCTTGTAGACGACCGAGGGGGCCGTCGCGATCAGGTCCAGGTTGAACTCGCGGCTCAGGCGCTCCTGGATGATCTCCAGGTGCAGCAGGCCCAGGAAGCCGCAGCGGAAGCCGAAGCCGAGCGCCGCGCTGGATTCCATCTCGAAGGTGAAGGAGGCGTCGTTCAGGCGCAGCTTGCCGATGGCGGCGCGCAGGTCCTCGAAGTCGGCGGCGTCGACCGGGAACAGACCGCAGAAGACCACCGACTGGACCTCCTTGAAGCCCTTCAGCGGTTCGGCGGTCGGCTTCTTCTCGTCGGTGATGGTGTCGCCGACGGCGGCGTGGGCGACTTCCTTGATCTGGGCGGTGATGAAGCCGACCTCGCCGGGGCCCAGCTGGTCCACAGGCGTGTTCTTGGGCAGGAAGACGCCGACGCGGTCGACCAGGTGGGTCGTGCCGTGCTGCATCATCTTGACCCGCATCCCGGTCTTCAGCACGCCGTCGAAGACCCGCACCAGCAGGACCACGCCCAGGTAGGGGTCGTACCAGGCGTCGACCAGCATGGCCTTCAGCGGGGCGTCGACGTCGCCCTTGGGCGCCGGCAGGCGGGCGACGATGGCTTCCAGCACGTCCTCGATGCCGATGCCCGACTTGGCCGAGCACAGGACCGCGTCCGAGGCGTCGATGCCGATGACGTCCTCGATCTGGGTGCGCACGCGCTCGGGCTCGGCGGCGGGCAGGTCGATCTTGTTCAGGACCGGCACGATCTCGTGGTTGTTGTCGATCGCCTGATAGACATTGGCCAGGGTCTGCGCCTCGACCCCCTGCGACGCATCGACCACCAGGATCGAGCCCTCGCATGCGGCCAGCGAACGCGACACCTCATAGGCGAAGTCGACGTGCCCCGGCGTGTCCATCAGGTTCAGAACATACTCCAGCCCGTCCTTGGCCTTGTAGTTCAGGCGCACGGTCTGCGCCTTGATGGTGATCCCGCGCTCTTTCTCGATGTCCATATTATCAAGGACCTGTTCCGACATTTCCCGCGCGGTCAGCCCGCCGGTGTGCTGGATCAGCCGGTCCGAGAGCGTGGACTTGCCGTGGTCGATGTGGGCGACCACAGAGAAATTACGGATGCGTTCGATAGGGGGCGTCGTCATGGTCTGGCGCGCTTAGCATCCGCCGGGCGGGAACGCTACGGAAACGGCGATCAGCGTGTGGGCGACAGCGCCGCAGAGCGCGGGGCGGGGCGCGTGACCCCTGCGACCGTCCCTTTGCATCATAAGTATCGTTCGCAAGTTGCGGGTGAAGATGACGGGTTCGGTTGCTGATTTCGTCACAGAAATCGCGATTGTCTTATCTTTTGATTTTCTCAAACGTAAATTGTTAATTGTCGATTAACTATGCCGGAACTGTTCTCCGCAAATCGACGTTGCCGCCATGGAGTTTGGGCTGTGTCCGGGATGGGAGTGGGCGGTCATGAGCGGTCAAAGACATATCTTTGAATGTAGTGTCGACATGGGGCGTTCTTGTTCTGAGAACGAGAAAGTCCCTGTGACGCCGGGCGCCAGCGTATCCACATTTTTCACCTATAGCTGACGCTGGGAATAGAGATGGGTGACACTGTTCTTATTACCGGCGGCGCCGGTTTCGTGGGCCGACATGTCGCCAGCGCCTTGTTGGCCCAGGGCCACAGGGTTCGGGCGCTGGACGCCTTGATCGAGCAAGTCCATCCCACGGGCGTTCGCCCCCCGGACCTGGACCCTGAGGTCGAACTTCTGGTTGGCGATATTCGCGACGAGACCATGGTTCGTCGGGCCGTGGCGGGGGTCGACAAGGTGGTTCACCTTGCCGCCGAGGTCGGCGTGGGCCAGAGCATGTATGCGGTGGACCGCTACACCTCGGTCAATGATTACGGCACCGCCGTCCTGTTCCAGCAGCTGATCGACCAGCCGGTGCAGAGAGTGGTCGTCGCCTCGTCCATGAGCATCTATGGCGAAGGTCTCTATCGGACGGTCGACGGCGATCTGATGCAGGATGTCGTGCGCGGGCGTCGCAACGCCGACGGATCATGGGACCCGATGGATGCGCAGAGCCGGGCCTTGATCCCCGTCCCGACGCCGGAAACCAAGACGCCGACGCTGAAGAGCGTCTATGCGATCAACAAATACGTGCAGGAACTGCTGACGCTGACGCTGACGGCTCAGTACGGCATGGAGGCGGTGGCGCTTCGTCTGTGGAACATCTACGGGCCGGGCCAGGCGCTGTCGAACCCCTATACCGGCGTGCTGGCGATCTTCGCCTCGCGTATCGCCAACGGCCATCCGCCGATGGTGTTCGAGGACGGACGGCAGAGGCGGGACTTCGTCCATGTCTCGGATGTCGCGCGGGCCTTCCTGCTGGCCCTGGACACTCCGGCTGCGAACGGCGAGGCGTTCAACATCGGCTCTGGCGAGGATCGCTCCGTAGAGCAGGTGGCGCGCCTTCAGGCCGCGTCTATGGGGCGGGCCGATCTGGAGCCCCTGATCACCCAACAGGCCCGCGCCGGAGATATTCGTCACAATATTCCGGATTTGACCAAGGCGCGCACCGTTTTGGGCTATGCAGCCCGCCAGGACTTTTCGGAGGGGTTGGCGGAGCTTGCCGAGTGGGTGGCGCGCCAGGAGGCCGAGGACCGCGTCGTCGAGGCGCGGCAGGAACTCGAGATGCGGGGGCTGGTCCTGTGACCCCCGTCGTCGATGACATGATGGGCGGTCGCGCTGTCCATTTTCGCGGAGCGTATGAAGTGCCCATGACGTCCAGAATTCGCAATCAGCACGTCCTGGTCGCCGGCGGTGCGGGCTTCCTGGGGTCGCATCTGTGCGATCGGCTTCTGGCCGAGGGGGCGCGGGTGGTCTGCCTCGACAATCTGCTGACGGGCGGTCTGGGCAATCTGGAGGGCGCGCTGGGCCATCCTCACTTCGAATTCGTTCAGGCCGATGTCGTCAGTCCCTTGCCGGCGGCGGTGACGCGGCGGCGGTTCGACCGAATCTATAATCTGGCCTGCGCGGCGTCGCCGCCCCTGTACCAGGCCAACCCCGAGCACACGCTGATGACCAGCGTGCTGGGCACCAAGCATCTGCTTGATCTGGCGCAGGAAAAGGGCGCGCGCTTCCTGCTCAGCTCGACCAGCGAGGTCTATGGCGACCCTCATGTCCATCCGCAGCCCGAGACCTATTGGGGCAACGTCAACCCAACGGGGCCGCGCGCCTGTTACGACGAAGGCAAGCGTTGCGCCGAGACGTTGAGTTTCGATTTCGACCGCGCGGGGCGCGGTGAGGTGCGCGTGGCGCGCATCTTCAACACCTATGGGCCGCGCCTGTCGGCCGAGGACGGCCGGGTGGTGTCCAACCTGGTCAGTCAGGCCCTGTCGCAGGCCGATATCACGGTCTTCGGCGACGGCAGCCAGACCCGTTCCTTCTGCTATGTCGACGATCTGGTCGGCGGCTTGATGGCGCTTATGGAGCATGACGGGCCGCAACCGGGGCCGATCAATCTGGGCAATCCCATCGAACTGACGGTGCGCGAGCTGGTCGATGTGGTTCTGGAGCTGACGGGATCGTCGTCCGAGGTGATCTATCGCCCCTTGCCGACCGATGATCCCAAGCGGCGTCGGCCCGATATCTCCAAGGCGGCGACCGTGCTGGACTGGCGTCCGACGACGTCGCTGATCCAGGGGCTGAACGCCACCATCGACTGGTTCGACGTCCAGGCCCGTTCGCGATCAGTCAAGACGCTGGCGGACGTCGTCGCCCTGACGGCCTGACCGGCCCGCCGCGAGGCCCCCGTGTCGATCTCGGTTTGAATGTAAGGCGCTCGCCTCTGGCTGAAACAGTCAGAGGCGAGCGCCTTAGAAGCTTCGGCTGAGGCCGATCGCCAGATAGGGCTCGGTGTCGTCATCGCCTTTGCGAGCGCCCACGGACACGCGCACCTCGGTCCCTGTCATGGGCTGGAAGGCCACGAGGGCGCCCAGGGATTGCCGATCATAGCTGGGGTCTCCCTCGATGATGGTTTCCAGGCCCAGGCGCAGTCCATTGGGACTGACGGCGTGGGTGACTTCGCCGCGGATGTAGTAGTCCTCGATGCTGAAGGCGTAGGAGGCGTAGCCGCCCACGCGCCAGGCGCCGGCGTATCGGGCGCCGTCGATTGAGACCATGCCGTCCCACTGGCCGCCCTCCCTGCGGTTTTGCGGGTCGGGCTGGGACAGGTCGGTGTTGGAGTAGCGCGCGCCGGCGGCCAGGTTCAGATAGCCCCAGTCGCCCGAGCGCCGGTTCACCAGCGACAGCTCGAGATTGATAAAGTCCGCCTCGATGTCCGCACTGTTGCGTCTGTAGTCATAGGCGCCGGCCGAGGCGACGGGCCGAACGGCCCAGCCCTGATCGGGCTGCGCGCCGGGCAGGGGGATCAGGGCGCCCGCATAGGCGAAATGATCATCGGCGATAAAGCCGCCGCCAAAGACGACAGGTTCGTCCTGGGCCAGGGCCGGCCCGGCCAGGCAGCAACTGATCAGGGTCATGGCAAGCATGAGTTTCGGCCGGCTGTGACGCAGTGCGACTGACATAGGCTGTATTCCTCCCATTAAGCTTGGCCGTAAGCAGAACGCTTTGTCGTGAGCCGCGGTTCCGCCTTATCAAATGACATCAAATGAACAGAGTGACCTGGTTTGTGCAGTGAATGCTGAAGCCCGTGCACCAATCATTAAGCTTGGTTCGGCAGTTTGGCTTCAATATTAATGATGGATCTGGTCGATGCGTCTCTTTACGACACGTCGAAGCTTTCTGGGCGGCGTATTCGTCGCGCCCCTTCTTATGGGCGCCGCGCGTTTGAGCGACGCGCGTGGCGGGATGGATGCGACGAAAAGCCGGCGCCCTGGACCCTATCTGGGGGCTGCGGTTCGGATCGATCAGATCGAGGCGGATGCCCGATTGGCGGAGGCGGTGCTGCGCGACTGCGCCTCTCTGACGCCCGAAATCGACATGAAGTGGGACGCCTTGCAGCCGGGGCCGGGCGACTGGCGCACGGGTCCGGCGGATGGTCTGGTCGCCTTTGCGCGTCGCCACGGTCTTGAGGTGCGCGGCCATACGCTGCTCTGGGATCAGAGCACGCCGGCCTGGGCCAAGGCGCGACTGGAACGCGCGCCGGGCGACTGGAAGATCGTCGCCGACTATTTCCAGGCGGTCCTGGGCCGGTATGGCGATGCTGTCAGCGAATGGGACGTGGTCAACGAGCCGATCGACAGCGAGGCCCCCGACGGCCTGCGCGCCACGGTGTTCCAGAAGGCCTATGGCCCGACCTATATCGAGCGCGCCCTGCACGAGGCGCGGGCCCATGCGCCCAACGCGCGCCTGGTCCTCAACGACTACGGCTTTGACTATGACAACCCGGTCGAGCATCAGCGTCGCGCGGCCTTTCTCAGGCTTCTGGAACAGTTGAAGACTAGCGGGGCGCCGCTGGACGGGGTGGGGGTTCAGGCGCATCTGGACCTCAGCAAGGGGCCGTTGAAGCGCGAGATTCTGGCGCCCTTCTTTACGCGGATCGCCGACCTGGGCCTGAGCATCGCCATCACCGAACTGGACGTGAAGGAAGACGGTCGCCGGGGCGGCGTGGCCGAACGTGATCGGAAGGTGGCTGACCATGTTCAGGCCTATCTGGACATTGCTCTGGACCAGCCCTCGGTGACGGGATTGACCACCTGGGGGCTGAGCGATCGCCATTCCTGGTTGCAAAAGCAGCCCCTGCATCCATCGGCCAATCCGACGGGCATGAATCGCGGCCTTCCCTACGACGGCGCCCTGGAGCCGAAGCCGGTCTACTGGACGATTCAGCAGGCCGTTTCCGGCGCCAAGGGTCCATCGACGCTTACGAGCCGCTGACGGCGGGGGTTCGTTCGGATCGGATCAGCGCCTCGTTGGCGTTGATCTTCTCCGTCCGCTCCCACACCAGGCCGCCGCTGCGCATGTACATCCAGAAGCCCAGCCAGATCGGGATCAGCCAGACGACCCACCAGATCATCAGGAAGAGCGGGTTGATCTTCAGCATGTAGAAAAGTCGGTCCGAGGTGCGGGTCAGGACCAGGGCGGTGCGGCGCCACGTGCTGATATAGAGACCGATCATCGTGAGCACGAAGGCGGTGATGTTGATCAGCGACAGCCAGAACAGCCAGGGCGGTATGGCGGCGTTATTCGCCCCATAGGTCAGGGCCCATATCCCGGTGGGGAAGCCCAGGGCGTTGACCCACAGCGAGGCGCACGGCAGGAAATTCATCCAGGCCTTCATGGTCTGGCTCATTGAAAACTTGAGTTCGGTCAGCGGCAGGCTGAGGCTTTGAAGGAAGCCGCAGACCCACCGTTTCCGTTGCGTGATGCCGCGCCCGAAGGTCAGCGGCACTTCTTCGATCAGGGGCGCCTCGACGACGGCCAGTTTCTTGCCGGCGGCCCAGAAGCGCATGCCCACCTCGGGGTCCTCGATCGCCATCCAGGGATGGAAGCCGCCGAGCCTCTGCAGGTCACGGGCGCGGAAGAAGACGCCCTTGCCCAGAATCCAGTAGGGGTGTTTGCCGTCGGCGGTCAGGTGCCGGTATTTGCGACCGTCCCAGGCCATGTGGTCGAAGGCGTGCCAGCTGGCCGCAAGACTGGCGTTGAGGTTGCCGGCGACGTTTTCCGCCTGAATGACGTCGTGGGTCAGCATCCCCGCCGCGCCGGCGCGGAAGTGATCCCGCGGGGGGCAGCTGTCGGCGTCAATATAGTCGATCAGGAAGTCTTCGCCCTGAGGGGCGTCTTCGAGAGCGTGATAGAGGGCGTAGATCAGCTGCCGCGTCTTCTTGGGCGGCAGGTTGCGGTCGTGGGCGAACTTGCCCTCCCGCCACCAATAGGCATGGGGGTTTTGGTCCCAGTCCTTCCAGACGATGTCCCACGACGCATGGCTGGTCGGCGGGATCTTCGTGATGGTCAGGAAGTCGAACTCGGTCTGCAGGCGTTCCAGGCTGGCGATCGTGGCGTGGTCGTCGGCGTTCGGGATGGCGGTGACGCTCCAGCGGTCCTTGGGATAGTCCAGCCGGGACAGGGCCGTGAAGGTCGTGCGCATCGTCTCCTCCATCTCGTGAAGCACGGGATAGAGCAGCAGAATCTGCGGCGTTTCATCGTCGGGCGGCGCGGTGGCCGAGCTCACCAGATTCACCGGGCGCGTAAACAGGTACAGGTCCACCAGGAAGGTCAGGCCGTACAGCAGCTGTGCGATGGCGAAGAGCGTCAGCCAGATGGCCGGGCCCGATATGGGATCGATGGCGTTCACCTTGAAAGTCCCCTCCAGACCGCAAGCCTTATGCGGCGCCAAACATATATGGTTGGTCAGGCCCCCCAGCGGGGCGATCACAAGATGCCCAACGCGCATCCTCTCATCTAGATGCATCCGTAGTTGCAAAGGTTCTCTTGTTTGGAGAATTTTACTGTCACGTCGTGGTTGTTAGCGGTGTTAACCTGGAATGAATACGGTCACGATCCTGTGACTGTGCTTGAAAATAAACGTTTTATCGTCCCGTCCGTGTGCTCATTTCATGGATGAAGAACGGGTGGCCTATTCAATAAAAAAACAAATGATCAGTCTGAGCAGATTTTCGCCCGTTTCTGGGTCGTTTCGGCCGGTTTTGAGCCTTGGGAGGGCCAGGGAACGTCCTCCTGTGTCTCTGATTTGTGGTGTCGGAGGCCGAGGGGCCTTCCTTTAACCAAGCTATCGGAGGGTTCATCGTGACTAGAAAACTCATGACTTCGGCCTTTGCGCTGACAGCCGTTCTGGCCTTGGGCGTCGTGCCTGCAGCCGCCCTGACCAGCCCCGGCGGCGGCTGGGGGGGAGGCGGCCCTGGCAATGATGCGGGCACCAATGTCGAAGATTCGTACAACGATAACTCGTCAGTCGATTACGATGACTCGTTCAACGACAATCGGGAAAATAAATCAGAAGTCGATGTTGATGACTCGTACAACGACAATTCGAAGATCGAAGATTCGAACAACGACAATTCGAAGATCGAAGATTCCAATAACGATAACCGTGAGTGGAAATCTGAGACCGATGTCGATGATTCCTACAACGACAACTCAAAAATCGAAGACTCGTACAACAGCGATTCTTCGACGGATGACTCGAACAACGACAACTCGGATAATTCCACGACCAATATGCGGGTCGCCATGTCGCTTCAGCACCTTGAAGCGAGCGTGAGCGGCTTCGAGTTCGATATCGGCGGCGGCGGCCATCGTGACGACGACGGCGGTTCGCTGAGGACCGGCGACATCAGCAACTCGGGCGGCGCCTTCGCAGGCTTCGCCGGCATCCAGACCGCGACCTACAATACGGGCTTCGCGTCCACGAACCAGGCGGCGACGGCGATCAGCGCCAACGCCAACGTCACCTTCGGCAACGGCGGCTGACGCAAGGATCGGGGCCGGCCAGGCGTAACGCCTGGCCGGCTTTGTTCTCGTCTGGTTCAGGGAGGCTGCAGCCATGTTGCGATATCTGACGAGCGCCTTTATCGGCGCGCCTGCACTTTTGTTCGCCTGCGCCGCCGTCGCTCAGACCGCGCCGGGTGTCTCGACGCCTGATGCGGCCGCGTCGGCTATCGTTACGGCGGTCCCTGTTCCGGTTCCGCCGCCCGCCTCGCCGCCCCCGGTAGCGCTAAGTTCCGATGAGCTGGAGCATGAAAGCGGCTGGCAGGGGGTGGTTGTCCATGCGGGCGTCAACCAGAACCTGACCGCGACCAATTCGGGCAACAGCATCCACGCCGGGACGGTCGGCTCGGGCAATATCAATCTGACCGAGGGCGCCTTCGCCGGCTTCTCCGGCATCGGCAACTTCGTCGTCAACAGCGGCCACAACAACAATCTGCAAGGGTCGCTCAGCATCATTGTCGTGTCACCGTGAAGGTGTCCGGCCTTACTGGGCTTGCTGCGGCCGCCGTCCTGACGGTGGTCGGTCTTGCCGCGCCGGCGGCGGCCCAGGTCGCCTTCAGTCAGGGCGGCGGCAACTACTCGGTTCAGGTCATCAGCTACCGTGACATTCCCTTCAGGACGGTGGTTCGTCAGGAGTATGACTACAGCTGCGGCTCGGCCGCCCTGGCGACCCTGTTGCGCTACCACTACGGACGGGACGTCGCCGAGCGCGAAGTCTTTGTCTACATGTACGAAAATGGAAACCGCGAGGCCATTGAGCGCGTCGGTTTTTCACTGCTGGATATGAAGCGCTACCTTGAGACCCACGGTTTCGAGTCCGATGGTTTCCGCATGGGCCTCGACGCGCTGGAGGAGGCGGGGGCGCCGGCCATCGTCGTGATCAATCAGCAGGGCTACCGGCACTTCGTGGTGCTGAAGGGCATGGCGAACGGCCGCGTTCTGGTCGGTGATCCGGCGCTGGGGTTGAAGACCTACAGCCGCGAAGAATTTACGTCGATGTGGAACGGGATCGCCTTCCTGATCCGGGATTCCGCTGATCACTACAACCTGGCTGACGATTGGCGTCCATTCGCCAAGGCGCCGATGGATCGCGCCTTGCCCACGGATTCTCTGGCTGAGCTGACGCGTGAGCTGCCGCCCCTCTACCAGATCACGACGACCTTCTCGCTAGATCCCTATCTGCGGTGATGACGATGTTTCGTATTCGAATCTTCGATCTGAGTGTCTGTTTCGCCGCCCTGCTGCTGGCGCAACCGGCGCGCGCCCAGGCGGCGCCTGAGCCCTCGACGCCTGTCTCTTCCGCATGGGTCCCGATGACCGACGCAGAACTGGCGGATATGCGCGGCGGGTATCTGACGGCGGGGGGCGTGGTCTTCGACTTCGGCGCCATCGTGCGCACCTATGTCGACGGGGCTCTGGCGCTGGAAACGCGGCTGACCTGGACGCCGACCGGGCCGATCACCGAGCAGGTGACGGGCGACCTGCCGGGCTGGACGACCTTGATCCCGGGGCAGTTCGGCGGCCTGGATCTGACGGGACTGCCGGCCGGCGCCAACGGCCTGGTGCTGACGGACGAGAACGGTTCGACGGCCCTGGTTCACAACGTCCTGAACGGCCAGTTGCAGAATATGGTGCTCAATGCGGCCAATGGTCGAGACATCCGGCAGGATATGCAGGTGATGCTGACTCTGCCCAATTTCGAGGCCATGCAGAGGGACTATTCGTTGGACCGGCTGGGCGCCCAGATCGGTCAAGATCTCGATTGGGGCAGTATCCAGGGCTATGGGCGCTGAATGCGCGCCCGGTCTGTTCATGGTTCGGAAGATGAGGATTTGTCTTGATGCGAGCTGATCTGGAACTGGATTCGACTCGCGGTAGTTTTACCTTTCGTTAACGAAATGCGTTCGGGCCCGGGGAGGGGTGACAATGCATATGGGCGTTCCCTACGCGGGCTATCCAGAGCCCGTGCGTCACGGCCTACGCGCGGCGCCGTCGGCGCGCGCCGCCTTGCGTCGACCCTTGCGTCCCCCCGCCGATGTCGCGGCTCTGAGGGTGCTGGGCGCCATCGCCACCCTGACTGAGGATGAGCGCGGCCTGATCCGCAAGCTCTGCCTCTATCGTGAGTCCATCCCCGCCGGCGCCGAGTTCGCACGCGAAGGGGAGCCGGCGCCGGCGCGCCTGATCGTCAGCGGTTGGGCTTGCCGTCAGCAGTCTCTGCCTGACGGCAGGCGTCAGATTTTCGGGTTCCTGATGGCGGGGGACACCATCGGCATCGGCCTCAAACCCAGGCCCCTAGACGAGGTTTCGACGGTTGCGGTGACGCGCGTCGAATGCGTGGACGCCTTGATGCTGCGTGAGATCCTGGCGGTTCAGGATGGTCGTCACGCCGGGCTTCAGAACGCCTTGGCCGCCGTCCGTCGCTACGAGGAGGCCTGCCTGCTTGACCATGTGGTGCGGCTGGGGCGGCAATCCGCGCACGAACGCACGGCGCATTTCCTGCTGGAGTGGCGCCAGCGCTGCCGGATCGCCGGCCTTGCCGAGGGCGAGCGCTTCCCCATGCCGCTGACGCAGGAGGTGCTGTCGGACGCGCTGGGCCTGAGCATTGTTCATCTCAATCGCACGCTTCAGCACATGAAGAGAGAGGGCTTGATCGAGGTGAAACGTGGGTGGATCGCCTTGCTTGATGTCGCCCGGCTGAAATTCATTTGCGATTATCAGGCGCGGTATCCTGTCCATGAAGTGATGGAATGACAATTTCAGACGAAATTTGAGTTCCTTTTCTTATCAATAAGCAATGCGCATGGTGGTTGCGCGTGTTTGTCTTCTCGTTGTCGGCAAGGGAGGCTGGTGTGTATTTTCGAAAAGCCATTCATCTGTTGAGCGTGTCTTCTCTTGCCATCGTCTTCGTCTGCGCCCCTGAGGGGATCGCGTGGGCCCAGGATGAGGACCCCGCCGCGCGTCTGGCGCGGCTGGAGGCTCTGGTGGCCGAGCAGAGCCGTCGTCTGAACGAACAGGAAGCCTTGCTGGCGCGGCAGACGGAGTTGTTGGAGGCGCAGTCGCGCCGGATCGACGACCGTTGGCGCGTGGCGGATCGTTTCACCGAAACGACGGCGCTGGAACAGGGCGGCGTCGGCGCCCCTGTCGCCCTGCCAGGTGCGACGGTGCTGGGCGCGGAGGGTCTGGAGGCGTGGCGCGCGGGTCAGGACCCCGGTCCGCGGTCGCCGATCCAGGCGCCGCCGCCGCCGTCCTTGAACGAGCGCCGTCTGCAACTGGCCGCCGTTCCCGAAGAGGTGGCGGTGCTCAGCCCGGCGGGGCGGGCGAGCTTTGACATCTCAGCCGAATATACGCGCTCTTCCGCCAATCGACTGGTGTTCCGGGGCGTCGAGATCGTGCCGGGATTGCAGATCGGGGTGATCGAGGCCAGCGAGGCGGATCGCGACACTCTCGGCGCCACGATCGCCGGGCGCTACGGCATCACGGACCGGCTCGAGGTGGACGCGCGCATTCCCTACCTGAAGCGCAGCGACACGGTCACTACGGTGCAGCAGCGCGACGAGGCTGTGTCGCGCACCATTGATCTGAAGGGCGCGGGCATCGGCGATGTCGAGGCGGGCGTCCGTTATCAGCTCAATGGCGGCGAAAAGGGGCGTCCGATCTTCGTGGTGGGCCTGCGGGCCAAGAGCGATACGGGCGAAGGCCCGTTCGATATCCCGCGCGACGAATTCGGCGTGGCGTCGCGTCTGGCCACCGGATCAGGCTTCTGGGGCGTCGAGCCGAGCATCAGCATGCTCTATCCCAGCGACCCTGCGGTCATCTTCGCCAATCTGAGCTATTTTGCTCACCTGCCCAAGGACATCGACAAGACCGAGGGGGATATCCTGATCGGACGCGTCGATCCGGGAGATTCCATCGGCATGGGCATCGGCTTCGCCTTCGCCCTGAACCCGCGCTTCTCCTATTCGCTCGGCTACAAGCACAACTACATCCGCCCGACGTCGACCGAGCTGAATGACGTCACCGAAAAATCCAAGAGTCTGCAGGTCGGCGCGCTGACCTTCGGCCTGTCCTATCGCGTGACCAATCGCTTTTCGCTGAACGGCAATTTCGAGTTCGGCGTCACCGAGGATGCGCCCGATATGCGCTTCGTGCTGCGGGTGCCGGTGGTCTTCTAGGGCCGAGGGCCAGATCAAGACTGGGGCTCTGTGCCGCGCGCGGACCGGCGTTGAAAAACTGTGCGCCCGACGCTGTCGATTCCGCGATGGCGGGTCGTTTAGCGTGATGATTTCAAGAAGAAGATGGTGGACACGACAGGGATTGAACCTGTGACCCCCTCGATGTCAACGAGGTGCTCTCCCGCTGAGCTACGCGTCCGCCGGGTTTGCTTGGCTCCGACTGATGTGTCGGTGCGCGGCAAGGCGGCGTCTATAACCCGCAGATCGCGGCCGCCGCAAGAGGCTTGCGCCTTCTTTTTTCGTATTTTTCCGTTAGGCGGCGATCATCCGTTCGACCTCGTTCACCAGGTCGCGCAGGTGGACGGGTTTGGACAGAACCTTGGCCTGAGGCGTGGCTTGAGCCGCTGACAAGGCGACGGCGGCGAAGCCCGTGATGAACATGATGCGGATGCCCGGCTGGCGCACGGCGGCGACGCGGGCGACCTCGATCCCGTCGGCGCCCGGCATGACGATGTCGGTGAGCAGCAGATCATAGGGACCCTGTTCCAGGGCGTCGATGGCGTCGTCGCCGTTCTCGCAATCCACCACGGCGTGACCGGCGCGTTCCAGCGCACGGGTCAGGAAACCTCGAAGCGAGCCGTCGTCTTCGGCCAGCAGAATACGCGCCATGTGGGGATCAGGTCCTTGGAATATCAACGCGGAACCTAGGCCCTCATCTGTAAACTCGCAGTGAAAATCACCGTGGGGGCGAGTGCGTAGAGGGGCGAAGTCGGGGATAAATCAGGCTATGGCCAAGCCATGAGCCCCCAGCCCATGAAACCAGCGCCGACCGACGCGACCTTCAGCATCACCCCCGCGCCGTCCGGGCAGGCGACGCCGCTGGTGTTCGCCTCGCCCCATTCGGGGACGCTCTATCCTGAGGACATGGGCGCGGCCGAGGGCTTGTCCCAGGCGTCGTTGCGCAGCGCCGAGGACGCGGCGGTGGACCGGCTGCTGGCGGCCAGCGGGGCGGCGGGGGCGGTGCTGATCGCCGGGCGGATCGGTCGGGCCTATGTCGATCTGAACCGCGCGCCGGACGACCTAGACCCGGTGTTGATCGTCGACTGCCCCGACGGGCCGCCGCCGGGGTTGAAAACCCTGGCCGGTTACGGCGTCGTGCCGCGTCTGGCGGGCGACGGGACGCCGCTCTATGGCCGCAGCCTGACGCTGGAGGAGGCCAGGGGGCGAATCGCGCGGGTCCATGCGCCCTATCACGCGGCCCTGGCCGAACAGATGCAGGCAGCGCGGGAGGGGCGGGGCCGGGCGGTTCTGATCGACTGGCATTCCATGCCGGCGCGCGCCACGGGTCCGAACGGGCCGGACGTGGTGCTGGGCGATCGCTATGGGACCAGCTGCGCGGTGGGGCTGACGCGGCGTCTGAGGGCGCTGTTCGAGGCTCTGGGCTGGCGCGTGGCGCTGAACCGGCCCTATGCAGGCGGTTACGCCACCCAGTCCTGGGGGCGGCCTGACGAGGGCTTCGAGGCCGTCCAGATCGAACTGAACCGACGACTTTATTGGGACGAGACGGCGAACGCGCCCTCGGTCGGCTGGGGCCGCTGTCAGTCGGGGCTGAACCGGGTGATCGCGGCCTTGGGCGAGGACTTCGCCGCCTGATCGCGCCTGCGGATCAAAAAAAAGCCGCGCCCGGAGGCGCGGCATAAAAGTCTATAGGGAGGAAACGCCCAGGAAGGGCATGACGCCCGGAGGCGTCGAAAGCCAAGTTAGGTTGCAGCGCACAAAATTTCAAGCGCCGATTATCCTTGTGCGATCACAGGCTGTTACGAAAATCCGTTTCATTGTTACCCGTCGCCGGGCGCGCGATCCGCACAAATCGTTCGCGGCTGCAATATGGCTAAAGTCAGGCTTAGCTGCGTTCCAGCAGCCGTCGAGCTGCACGTACGGCGCGCGCCGCCGGGGAGCCGGCCTGACGCCAGACCAGCAGTCCGAAGGCCGAAATCACCCCGAGCGACAGCCACATCGGTCCGAACAGCCAGGCCGCCGCCGCTAGGGCGAAGTAGTAGCCGCGCACCCCCTGGCTGAACCCGCCCAGGGCCGGGTTCAGCACCCGCGCCACGGCGTGACCATAGGCGACCTTGTCGGTCTCTGAATGGATCTCGGGCGCCGCGCCGATCAGGGCCAGGGCGTAGTTCATCTGTCGCAGCGACCAGATGAAGTCGAGGAAGCCGCGGGCCAGACAGACCAGGACCAGGGCCAGCTTGGCCTCCAGGATCCTCACCGGCACCGCCTCGGCACCGACGGCCGCGAATCCGCGTAGGGCGTTCTCGCCCCCGAACAGGATGCCGGCCACGGCGGCGATCAGCAGCAGGTTGGTCGAGGCGAAGAAGGAGGCCGAGTTGATCGAATGCCCCATCAACTGGCTGTCGATCAGCCGAATTTCGCGATGGGTCATGGCCGTCATCCAGCTATCGCGGACGACCAGCATGTCGTCGTTCAGCGAGCCGCTGCGCCGGGCGATCATCCCCAGGATCGGGCCGTAGCCGAGCCAGGCGATGAAGAAGAGGAAGAGGGCGATCCAGTCGAACAGGGTCATGCCCTGTTGATGCCTTCAGTCGGGCCTAGGGAGCAAGGGCGAACGCCGCAGAAAGCCCGCCCTGAAGCTTGCTGTTCGGCGACGCAAAGCTTATCACGCGCCCCAAACTCCCCGTTCGCACCTGCAACAAGAGCGTAACATGAACATCGAAGCCATTCCGGTCGGCCCGAATGCGCCGTGGGACATCAACGTCATCATCGAGATCCCGCAAGGCGGTCTGCCGGTGAAGTACGAGATGGACAAGGAATCCGGCGCCCTGTTCGTCGATCGCTTCCTGCACACCGCCATGTACTATCCGGGCAACTACGGCTTCGTGCCGCACACCCTGTCGGACGACGGCGACCCCTGCGACGTCATCGTGCTGAACCCGACCCCGGTCGTGCCGGGCTGCGTCATCCGCTCGCGCCCCATCGGCGTGCTGAAGATGGTCGACGAAGCCGGCGGCGACGAAAAGATCCTGGCCGTGCCGGTCGACAAGCTGAACCCCTACTACACCGAGGTTTCCAGCTACCGTCAGCTGCCCGCCATCCTGATCGAGCAGATCGAGCACTTCTTCACCCGCTACAAGGATCTGGAGAAGGGCAAGTCGGTCACCGTCCACGGTTGGGGCGACGCCGGCGAAGCCGCTGAACTGATCGCCGCCGGCATGGCCGCCCACCAGGCCAAGCTGGCCAAGGCCGCCGCCGAAGCCGCCTGAGGCGACTGAGCGTCTGATATAGAAGAGGCCCCGCTGGTCGAACCGGCGGGGCCTTTTTCTTTGCCTTTCCTCCCTGTCGCGCAGCGATGGGGAGGTGGCGCGGCGCCGAAGGCGACGTGACGGAGGGGGCGTCTCGACGTCAGCCTCTGTGTCGCCCCCTCCACCGCTACGCGGTCCCCCTCCCCACAGAGTGGGGAGGAAAGAGGCAGTGCTACTTGTTTCGGAACGCCGCAATCGCCTCGACCGTATGGCGCACCTTGGCCTCGATGCCGGCCCAGTCCTTCGCCTGAATGGCCGCGTCGGTGATCAACTTGGACCCCATGCCTGCCGCCACGATGCCCGAGCCGAACCATTTGGCGATGGAGGCCTCGTCGGGATCGACGCCGCCGGTCGGCATGATCTTGGTCCAGGGCATGGGGCCCAGCACCGCCTTGACGAAGTCCGGCCCGCCGACCGAGGCGCCGGGGAAGAGCTTGACGATTTCGCAGCCCAGGCTCTGAGCCTCCGAAATGTCGCGCACGGAGCCGCAGCCGGGCGAATAGGCCACCTGACGGCGGTTGCAGACCTGGGCCACTTCGGGAACCAGGCAGGGGCTGATGACGAAGCGCGCGCCCGAGGCCAGGTAAAGCGCCGCCGTCGGCGCATCCAGGATCGAGCCGACGCCCATGATGATGTCGGGATCGGTCTGGGCGAACTGCTTCGACAGGGCGGTGAAGGTCTCCCAGGCGAAATCGCCGCGGTTGGTGAACTCGACCGCCTTGGCCCCGCCGCGCGCACAGGCGCGGATCACCTCGGCGCAGACCTCCGGGTCGGCGTGATAGAAGACCGGGACCACGCCCTGGCTTTCGAGGGCGGTCAGCACGCTGAGGCGGTCGTGTCGCATGGGGTCTCCTTCAGGCCTTGCAGCCCGCAGATCGGCGGTTCACGGCGCCCCCGTCAAGGGAGCGCCGATCAATCCTGGTAAGCGGCGCCTATTCGGCGGTCGCCAGCGTCACCAGCCGCCTGACCATGCCGCTGTCCTTGTCGGCCAGCGGGTCCAGGATGGTGAAGTGATCCAGCCCGTCCAGCACCTCGACATGGGTGTCGGCGCCCTTGCCGCCCCACTCGGCGGCCATGCTGCGGCTCTGGCGAATGAACTCGTTGCTCTCCGCTCCGCCGACCCAGCAGTCCAGCGCCCGTCCACCCGGCGCGCCGCCGTTGGGGGCAGGCCAGTGGATGGGCGACAACGCCCGCGCCGTGACTGCGTCCAACCCCAGGGCCTGGTTCAGCGAGGTGTGAATCAGCGGCTCGATGTCGAACACGCCGGAAATCGCCAGCGCCGCCCGTGCCCGTCCTTCGGACAGCATGGCCGCCGCCATATGCCCGCCGACCGAATGGCCAAAGACCAGAGGCCGCTTGCCGGTGCGGTCGCGGACCAGTTCGGTGGCGCGGCGCATCTGGCCGATGATGGCGCCGACCTTGACCGCCGGGGCCAGGTCATAGCCGGGGATGACCACGCTGATCCCGTGCTCCAGAAGGGCCGGCGCCACCCAGGCGAACCAGGCCCGGTCCAGGGCCTGCCAATAGCCGCCGTGCATGAAGATGGCGGTCGGCGCGCCCGAACCGGCGTCGAACCATTCCATCTTCTGACGCTCGCCGGGGCCGTATTCGACGGTTTCCGGCCGCCGCGCGTCGATGACGCGGGCCGAATCCTCTCGCCATCGTTTCAGGATTTCCGGGTGTCCCGGCACCCGTTCCCGATTGTTATACGCCGCCTCGTAATCGACTGGAGGGGCCGTCAGTGTCGCCGGAGCCTTACCCATGCCGTTTCCATCCGCTATGCACCTCCGCTTGAACGGGAGGTTCCGACCATGATGACCGCCATTTTCGTCTTCATCAAATGCGAGTTGGGCTACGCCAACGATGTCGCCGCCGATCTGGTCGACAATGTTGAAAACGTGTCGGAAGTTTACTCGACCTCGGGTCAGCACGACCTGCTGGCCAAGTTTCAGCTGCCGAAAGACGCCGACATCGGCACCTTCGTGACCAAGCAGGTGCAGACGCGCCCGCACATCCGCGACACCTTCACCGTCATCACCTTCTCGCCCTTCCTGCCCTCGAAGAAGTAGGCGGCGGGGACGGCGCGGCTAGACCTTCTTGCGGGCGGGGGTGCGGCGGGTCGGCGTCTTCGCCTGCTGCTCGTCGAGCCGCTCCTCCGCTGCGTCGTCATCGCCGACCTTCTCCTCGACGGTGGCCGAGAAGCGTTGGTAGGCGCCCAGGCCGACCAGAACCACGACAGCGGCGATCAGCAGGGCCGTCGGATAGACCAGCAGGGCCACGTCCTCGCGCGCCGTCTTGAACACCACCACCAGGGCCTCAAGGAAGACGGCGATGATGATGGTCGACAGGAACTTGGTCAGGCTGCGCCGGGCCTCCGCCGCGCTGCGCCGCTCGCTGCCGCGCCTTACCTCGTCTTCAAACAAGTATTTGGCCACGTCGAAGACGGCGATGGCGACGATGACATAGCCCAGCACGTCCAGGATGGCGTCGGCCCCGGACTGATCGGGGCTGCGAATGGCCTCCCACGCGTCGCCGAGCCCCAGCCAGACCAGCCCCAGGGCCAGCAGAAGCAGCAGCAGACTGGCCGCGCCGAACACCAGACGATTGAGAATGATCATGCCAAGGCCCCTCTGTGCGGGCTCAAAACGCGCCACAGGCGCGGCGGTTCAGAACCTTGGCTGGAGACCGTAGCCAATCGCAACGGATTGCTGTTAGCGTGGACTCAGGGAAACGCAGCAAGGGCACGAAGATGACCGATCTGGAGACGTTCCGCGCCGAGACGCGCGCCTGGCTGGAGGCCAACTGCCCGCCCGAGGTGCGCGGGCCGCGCGACGGCGACGAGGACTATGTCTGGGGCGGCCGCAAGGCTGTGTTCAAGACGCCCGCCCACAAGCTGTGGATGGAGCGCATGGCCGCGCGCGGCTGGACCGCGCCGGAATGGCCCAGCGCCTATGGCGGCGGCGGCCTGTCCCGCGAGGAGGCCAAGGTGCTGGCGTCGGAGATGCGCCGCATCCAGGCCCAGATGCCCCTGGCCAGCTTCGGCATCTGGATGCTGGGCCCGGCCCTGCTGGCCTTTGGCACCGAGGAACAGAAGCAGCGCTTCCTGCCGCCCATCGTGCGCGGCGAGATCCGCTGGTGTCAGGGCTATTCCGAGCCCGGCTCCGGCTCCGACCTGGCCTCGATCCAGACGCGGGCGGAGGATCGCGGCGACCACTGGATCGTCAACGGCCAGAAGGTCTGGACCTCCTACGCCGATCAGGCCGACTGGATCTTCTGTCTGGTCCGCACCGACCCCGAGGCGCCCAAGCACCTGGGCATCAGCTTCGTCCTGTTCGACATGACGACGCCGGGCGTCAGCACCCGCCCCATCACGCTCATTTCCGGCAAGTCGCCCTTCTGCGAGACCTTCTTCGACGACGTGCGGGTCGAGAAGGAAAACCTGATCGGGACCCTGAACCGCGGCTGGGACGTGGCCAAGGCCCTGCTGGCGCATGAGCGCACCATGATCGGCGCCATGGGCGACACCGGGGTCGGCCGCCCCCTGGGACAGGTCGCGACGGATGCCCTGGGCGTGGACGAGGCCGGGCGGCTGGACGAGCCGTCCTTGCGCGCCCGCATCGCCGACTACGACATCGACGCCGCCGCCTTCCGTCTGGCGATGGAGCGGGTGGGGGATCAGGTGAAGGCCAAGCAGGCGCACCCGGCCATCGCCTCCATGCTCAAATACTATGGGTCCGAACTGAACAAGCGCCGCCACGAACTGGCCATGGCGGCGGGCGGCTCGGACGCTCTGGAATGGGAGGGCGAACGCTCAAAGGACGGCGCCGTCGCCCGCGACTGGCTGCGCACCAAGGCCAACTCCATCGAAGGCGGGACCAGCGAAATCCAGCTGAACATCATCGCCAAACACCTGCTGCAACTGCCGGGGGCGTGACGCCCCGCCCGCCGTCATCCTCGGGCTTGACCCGAGGATCGAGGGTGGCGCCGGACTGGACGCCGCCCGCTCGCCCCAACGCACGATGCTCGGATCAAGTCCGAGCATGACGAAGAGAAAGTAGGATTGATGCCTCTGATCCTGACCGAAGAGCAGACCATGCTTCAGGACGCCGCCGACGGCTTCCTGAACGAACACGCCCCCATCGCTCACCTGCGGAAACTGCGCGACAGCCGCGACCCCGACGGCGTCTCGCGCGACCTGTGGCGGGCCTTCGGCGAGATGGGCTTTGCGGGCGTCATCATCCCCGAAGAAGACGGCGGCTCCGGCCTCGGCGCGGTCGAGGCGGGCGTCATCGCCGAGAGCCTGGGCCGCACCTTGACGCCCTCGCCCTTCATGGGTTCGTCCGTTCTGGCCGCGACCGTGCTGAAGGCGGCGGGTTCAGACGCGCAGAAGGCCTGGCTGGCCAAGATCGCGGCGGGCGAGGCCATCCTCAGCCTCGCTGTGGATGAAAGTCCCAAGCACGCGCCCGCCAGGATCACGACACGCGCCGAACGCGCCGGCAACGGTTTCAAGCTGAACGGCGCCAAGGGCTTCGTGCTGGACGGCCACGTCGCCGACGCCCTGATCGTCGCCGCGCAAACGGATGAAGGCCTGACCCTCTTCCTGATCGACCCGCAGACCCCCGGCGTCGTGGTCGAGCGCACCATCATGGTCGACGCCCACAACGCCGCGCGCGTGACCCTGACCGAGGTGATGGTGGACGCCGACGCCGTCATCGGCGCCGCGGGCGAGGGGCAGGGGCCGCTGGACGCCGCGCTTGTGCTGGGCCGGGCCTGCGCCGCCGCGTCTCTGGTCGGGGCGGGGGATCAGGCCTTCAAGGTGACGCTTGAATACCTGCGCACGCGCAAGCAGTTCGGCAAGCTGATCGGCGAGTTCCAGGCCCTGCAACACCGCGCCGCCCACCTGTTCACTGAGCTGGAGCTGGCCAAGGCCGCGACGCTCGCCGCCCTGCAAGCCATCGACGCGGGCCGTCCCGACGCCGAGCAAGCCGCCGGCGTCGCCAAGGCCAAGGCCGGCCGCGTCGCCGAACTCGCGGTGCAGGAGGCGGTGCAGATGCACGGCGGCGTCGGCATGACCGACGAGTTTGACGTCGGCCTGTTCATGAAGCGCGTCCGCGTCCTCAACGAACTGCTCGGCGACGCCGGCTTCCACGCCGAACGCCTGGCGCGCGCTCAGGGGTTCTAAATCCCTTCTCCCCTTGAGGGAGAAGGTGGCCTGCGGAGCAGGTCGGATGAGGGGTGTCAGCGCCGAGGCTCGCCATGGAAAAGCCGTCCGACCGCAACCGCGCCTTCGCCCGCCGATCACGCGGCGCGATGACCGACACCGAAAACGCGCTCTGGACCCTGCTGCGTGACCGGCGACTTCATGGCGTCAAGTTTCGAAGACAGGTTCCTATCGGCCCCTACGTCGCCGACTTCGCCTGTCATGCGCTGAAGCTGGTTATCGAGGCTGACGGCGGCGTCCATCGTCTTCGTGAGGAGGCGGACGCGAACCGGGATGCCTGGCTGGCGGAAGCGGGCTATACTGTGCTGCGTTTCGATAATTCGGTGATCCTGAGAAATCCGAACCTCGTGTTTGAGGCGATAGGCGAACACATCCAACGGCGGCGCTCACACCCCTCATCCGTCTCGCTGCGCGAGCCACCTTCTCCCTCAAGGGGAGAAGGATGACTGTGGGCGCTTCCCCGGCTAAACCTTCCGCAAGGGAGACACCACATGACGCGATCCAACGCGCCCGCCTATCAGACCGGCTTCGCCAATCATTTCGCCACCGAGGCCGTCGAGGGCGCTCTGCCGGTCGGCCGCAACTCGCCGCAGCGCCCGGCCCTGGGCCTCTATGCCGAGCAGCTGTCGGGCGCCGCCTTCACCGCCCCGCGCGACCATAACCTGCGTAGCTGGCTCTATCGTCTGCGGCCCTCGGCCCAGCACGGGCCGTATCAGCCGTTCGATCAGGGCCGGGTGCGCTCCGGCCCCTTCACCGAGACCCCGCCCAATCCCAACCGGATGCGCTGGGACCCGCTGCCCATGCCGGAGGCGCCGACCGACTGGGTCGAGGGTCTGACCACCTACGGCGGCAACGGCGACGCCGACTCCGGCGCGGGCGTGGGCGTCCACCTCTATGTCGCCAACCGCTCGATGACCGACCGGGTCTTCTATTCCGCCGACGGCGAGCTGCTGATCGTGCCGCAGCAGGGGAGCCACCGCTTCGTCACCGAGATGGGCGTGATCGAGGCCGCGCCGGGCCATGTGGTCGTCATCCCTCGCGGCGTGCGCTTCCGCGTCGAGGTCGACGGAGAAGTGCGCGGCTATGTCTGCGAGAACTACGGTTCGCCCTTCCGCCTGCCGGACCTTGGCCCCATCGGCTCCAACGGCCTGGCCAATCCACGCGACTTCGAGACCCCCGTCGCCTGGTTCGAGGACGTGGATCGTCCGACCCAGTGCGTGCAGAAATACGGCGGCCTGCTGTGGGCCACGACCTTTGGCCACAGCCCGCTGGACGTCGTCGGCTGGCACGGCAACTACGCTCCCTATCGCTATGACACGGCGCGGTTCAACACCATCGGCACGGTCTCTTACGACCACCCCGACCCGTCGATCTTCACTGTCCTGACCTCGCCGTCGGACACGCCCGGCACCGCCAACTGCGACTTCGTCATCTTCCCGCCGCGCTGGATGGTGGCCGAGGACACCTTCCGCCCGCCCTGGTTCCACCGCAACGTCATGAGCGAGTTCATGGGGCTGATCTTCGGCGAGTACGACGCCAAGGCGGGCGGCTTCGCCCCCGGCGGCGCGAGCCTGCACAACCGCATGAGCGGCCACGGCCCGGATCAGGCCAGCTGGAACGGCGCTACGAAGGCCGAGCTGAAACCGCACAAGATCGAGAACACCCTGGCCTTCATGTTCGAGACGCGGATGCCGATCCGCACCACGGCCTGGGCCGAACAGACGCCGCTGATGCAGCTCGACTACGACGACTGCTGGACCGGCTTCGAAAAAGGAAATGTCGGATGAAGCTGAAAGCTCTTCTCTTGGCTGCGGGTCTGGCCCTGGCGGCCTGTTCGCCGACGCCCGCGCCTGCGCCCGAGCCCGTGGTCCCAACCGCCGAGGCCCCCGAACCGCCGCAAATGACCGTCTCCTCCAGCGCCTGCACCGCGCGCGGCGGCCAGATGCAGCAGGTCGGTCGCGCCCAGACCTGGCAGTGCGTGGTCAAGTACGCCGACGCCGGCAAGCGCTGCACCGACGCCGCGCAATGCGAAGGCGACTGCGAGATCGCGGGCAACAGCGGCATCGCCGCCGGGGCCGCCGCGACCGGCGTCTGTCAGGCCGACAGCAACCGTTTCGGCTGCCGCACCACGGTCAAGGACGGCAAGGCCCAAGGCACCCTCTGCATCGACTGAGCCCTGTCATCCGCACGGCGCTGAAGGACGTATCTGAGCCATGACCCTGTCCGAGATCGCCCTGCTTCTGTTCCTCAATCTGGTCCTGATCCTGGTGGTCATGACGGCGCTGTGGCGTGTGGCCGTGCGGCTGGGGGATGTCAGTTTTATCGACGGGGTCTGGCCCCTGGGCATGTTGATGCTGGCTCTGGCGACCTGGCCGCGTGCGGAGGGCGACCCCACGCGGTCGATCCTGCTGGTGGGACTGTGCGGGATCTGGGCGCTGCGCCTGGCCTGGCACCTGCTGCGGCGCTGGCGGGCGCACGGGGCGGACGGGCGCTATGTCGCCATCCTCCAGGCGCAGGAGCGTAAAAAAGGCTGGGGCTTCTCGCGGACGGCCCTGCTGATGGTCTTCCTGCCGCAGGGCGTCCTGGCCTGGCTGACCGCTCTGCCGGTGCAGTTGGGCCAGGTCGCGGCCCAGCCTGCTGTGGGCGTGATCGGCTGGATCGGCGCGGCGCTGGCGCTGATCGGCATTGTGTTCGAGACGGTGGGCGACGCCCAGCTGACGGCCTTCCGCAATGATCCGGCGCGCAAGGGTCAGGTGCTGGACACCGGCCTGTGGCGCTACACCCGCCATCCCAACTATTTCGGGGACGCCTGCGTCTGGTGGGGTCTGTATCTGATCGCGGCCGAGACGGGGCCGGGTCTTTGGTCGATCGCGGGGCCGCTGTTCCTGACTTTCACGCTGACGCGCTGGTCCGGCATCGGCCTGACCGAAAAGGCCATTCACAAGTCGCGGCCCGGCTACGCCGACTATGTAAAGCGCACCAGCGCCTTCATCCCCTGGCCGCCGAAGCGCGTCTGAAACTTCCATGAAAAAGCCCCCGCTGCTTTCGCGGCGGGGGCCTTGTCGGTTCGGATCAGACCGCCTTAGTTGGCGGGCGTGCTCGGCGAGGTGTTCGGCGTGTTCGAGGTGGTCATGCCGCCGTCGGCGTTGCCGGCCTGTTGCTCGATGCGGTCGGCTTCGGCGTTCAGAGCCTGTTCCTGAGCTTCGTTCGGGGTCGCGGCGGCCTGGGCCTCCAGGGCGTCAGCCTTTTGTTCAGCGGCCTTGTCGGCGGCGCTTTCACCGCAGGCGGCCAGACCGGCGACGGCGACGATGGAAGCGGCGGCGAGAACGAGTTTACGCATGGTGTTCCTCCAAAGGATTGAGCCTGAACAACGCGCCTGCCTCACGTTCGGTTCACGCCGCCGTGACTTTTGTGTCATCCGGCCTCGACGAAGGCCACCCGCGCGGCCCCCAGCAGGGCCGCGTGCTTGTGCAGGATCACCTTGGTCGGGATGGCCTGCATATAGGGCTGGAACCGGCCCTTGCGCTCGAACCGCTCGCGGAAGGGGCTGGCCTTGAGGAAGGGCAGGATGCGCGGCGCTATGCCACCGGCGATATAGACCCCGCCGCGCGCCCCGGTGGTCAGGGCGATATCCCCGGCCACGGCGCCCAGGATGGCGCAGAAGCGCGCCAAGGTCGCGCCGCAGGGCGTATTCGGGTCCTTCAGCGCGGTTTCCGTGATCTCGGCCGGGTCGTCGATGTGGGTTTCGCGCCCGTCGATCTCGGCCAGAGCCCGGTGCATGTTCAGCAGGCCCGGCCCGCAGATCAGGCGCTCGATCGACACCCGGTCATAGCGACGGCGCAGGATGCGCAGGATCTCGTCCTCCACCGCGTCGCCGGGCGGGAAGCAGGCGTGGCCGCCCTCGGACGGCATGGCCATCTCGCGCCCATGGGCGTCGCGGACCAGGGCCGAGACGCCGAAGCCGGTGCCGGGGCCGAGCACCGCCACCGTGGCGTGCGGATCGCCGTCCAACGGCCCGCCCAGCGAGGCCAGCTCGGCCTCCGGCACGATGGGCGCGCCCCAGGCCAGGGCCTCGAAGTCGTTGATCAGCTTGACCGGGTTCAGCCCCAGGGTCTGAAGCTCGCCTTCCGACACTCGCCACGGCGAGTTGGTCAGGTCGATCTCGCCGTCCGTGACCGGCCCGGCCACGGCGATGACGCCGCCCGTCGGCTTGACCGCGCAGCCGTCGATGAAGGCCTTCACTCCGCCGAGGAAGGTCGGATAGGTCTCGGCGGGGAAGCTCTCGTGATGCTCCAGCACCGGACGGCCGTCGACCATGCGGGTCAGGGCGAAGCGGGCGTTGGTGCCGCCGACATCGCCGACGAGAAGAATCTGATCAGCCATCAGGCGTCCACCGTGCGATCAACGACATTAGGATTGGGGAGCGTGTCCGTATGACCGCCGACCCCGGCGGGCACGGCGAAGCAGACGGTGGCGCCCTGTTCGGCCGTGGTCACGACATGACGGAAGGCCCCGAACAGTTCACGGCCATAGCCCCAGGCCGAACCCTCGGCGTTGGCGGTCGAGCGGACAGCCAGAGGGCGCGCGGTCAGGTCCGCCACCCCGACCGTGGTCAGCACCCCGGCCTCGGCGTCCAGGCGGATGATGTCGCCGTCCTTGACGTGGGCCAGCGGACCGCCGGCCAGGGCCTCAGGGCTGACGTGGATGGCGGCGGGGGTCTTGCCGCTGGCGCCCGACATGCGGCCGTCGGTGACGAAGGCGACCTTGAAGCCCTTGTCCTGAATCACCGACAGGGCGGGCGACAGGGAGTGCAGCTCCGGCATGCCGTTGGCCTTGGGGCCTTGGAAGCGCAGCACCACGACCACGTCGCGGAACAGCTGGCCGTCCTTGAAGGCTTGCAGGGCGTCTTCCTGGGTCTCGAACACGGCGGCAGGGGCCTCGACGATGCGGTTCTCGGGTTTGACCGCCGAGACCTTGATCACCGCCCGGCCCAGATCTCCCTGCACCAGCCGCAGCCCCCCCTCCTTGTCGAAGGGATCAGAGGCGGGGCGCAGGATGTCGCGGTCCAGGCTCTCCAACACCCCGTCGCGCCAGACCAGTTCGCCGTCCACCAGCGACGGCTCCTTGAAATAGGCCTCGATCCCCTGACCCATGATGGTCGTGACGTCTGAGTGGATGTGGCCCGCCTGCGCCAGTTCGCGCGTGACGAAGGCCACCCCGCCCGCCGCCTGGAAGGCGTTCACGTCCGCCGACCCGTTGGGATAGACCCGCGCCAGCAGCGGCGTCACTGACGACAGCTGATCCATGTCGGTCCAGTCGATCAGCACCCCCGCCGCCCGCGCCATGGCCACCAGATGAATGGCGTGGTTGGTCGAGCCGCCGGTGGCCAGCAGGGCCACGATCATGTTGACGATGGTCTTTTCCGACACGACGTCGGCCATGCGGCCCTGACCCGAGCGCGCCAGCTCCACCGCCCGCTTGGCCGCCGCCGCCGTCAGGGCGTCGCGCAGGCCGGTGTCAGGGTGGACGAAGGCGGTCGAGGGCATGTGCAGGCCCGCGATCTCCATCATCATCTGGTTGGAGTTGGCCGTGCCGTAGAAGGTGCAGGTGCCCGGCGAATGATAGCTGCCGATCTCGCTGGCCAGTAGGGTGGCGCGGTCCACCTGGTTCTGGGCGTAAAGCGCCCGAACGCGGGCCTTCTCGGCGTTGGGAATGCCCGACGGCATCGGCCCGGCGGGCGCGAACACGACCGGCAAGTGCCCGAACGCCAGCGCTCCCATGAACAGGCCCGGCACGATCTTGTCGCAGACGCCCAGCATCATGGCGGCGTCGAACGCATCGTGGGTCAGGGCCACGCCCGTCGCCATGGCGATGGCGTCGCGGCTGAACAGCGACAGCTCCATGCCGGGGCGCCCCTGAGTGACGCCGTCGCACATGGCCGGGGTTCCGCCGGCTACCTGGGCCGTGGCGCCGACTTCGCGCACCGCCTGGCGGATCACTTCGGGAAAGCGCTCGAACGGCTGATGCGCCGACAGCATGTCGTTGTAGGCGGTGACGACGCCGACATTGGGCTTGGACCCGTCCATGGCTGTCAGCTTGTCGGCGATGGTCTGGCCGGCGAATGCGTGGGCCCAGTTGGCGCAGGACAGCTTGGCGCGTCCGGCCCCGCTGTCGCGGGCGGCGTCCATGCGGCGCAGATAGTCGGCGCGTGTCGCCTTGCTGCGTTCGACGATGCGGGCGGTGACTTCCGCCACGACAGGATTCAGGGGGGGAGCCATCAGACGGCCTCCGTCCAAAGCACTTCGAGGGGAACCTTGGCCGCGATCAGGGCGGCGATGGGATGGATGCGCGGATCGCCCGCCGCCTCCCGCTCGAACACGGCGCGCTTGGCGCTGCCTGTCAGGGCCAGCACCACGCGCCGCGCGCCGATCAGATAGGGCAGGTTGATCGACAGTCGTTCCTGCGACGGCGCCGTGCCGTCCCGACCGGCGGGGACGCCATAGACGGCGGGTTTCAGGCCGGGCGTCAGCAGGGTCTTCAGCGTCGGGCTTTCGGGGAACATCGAGCAGATATGTCCGTCCTCGCCCATGCCCAGCAGGACGGCGTCGAGATGTGCGGCTTCTGCGGCCAGGGCCTTCGACGCCTCAGCGGCGGCGCGGTCCACCGTCACTGACGGCGCATACAGCGGCAGGAACCGCGCGGCGGCGGCCCGCCCAGTCAGCAGGGTGCGCTTCATCAGCGCGGCGTTCGACTCCGGCGAAGTCTCCGGCACATAGCGCTCGTCCACCAGGGTCGCCGTTACCTTGGACCAGTCCAGATCGGCCTTGGCCAACCGAGCATAGATGGGTGACGGGGTCGAACCCCCCGCGCCCGCGAAGACGGCGCGGCCTTCGGCGGCGATACCTTCGCTCAGCGCCGTTGCCAGCCTTGCGGCGGCGGCGGCGGCCCAGGCGGCGGGGGAGGAAAGAACTTGGATCGCGGTCATCAAATCCTCCCGCTCATCCCCGCGGAAGCGGGGACCCAAGGTTGAGCCATCTGACGGACGGCGGCCCTGTCTGCGCCACCCAGAACGCGGCGCTTGTCGCCAAAGCGCTGGGTCCCCGCTTCCGCGGGGATGAGCGGATAGTTGTCACTCATCGCGCGTGTTCCACTTCCGTCCGGTGCGCGACAGCAGCAGGTCCGCCGCCTCCGGGCCCCAGGTCCCAGCCCTGTAATCCAGCGGTTTGAACCCGGCGCCCGCCCAGGCGTCGGCCACCTCGTCCACCCATTTCCACGCCTGTTCGGCCTCGTCGCGGCGCACGAACAGGGTGCTGTCGCCCTTGAGCGCATCCAGCAGCAGGCGCTCATAGGCGATGCGGCGGCGCGGCGGGGCGGCGTCCTTGTCGTTCTGCCCCCAGGACAGGCTCATCCTGATCGGCTGCAGCTGCATCCGCTGATCCAGCCCCGGCTTCTTGTTCATCACCGACAGCGAGATGTCCTCGTCGGGCTGCAGCTCAATGACCAGGCGGTTGTCATAGATGTCCCCGCGCTCGCCGTGGCCGAAGATGGAATGGGGCACCGGCTTGAACTGGATGACGATCTCGGTGCGCTTCTCGGGCAGGCGCTTGCCGGTGCGCATGAAGAAGGGCACGCCCGCCCAGCGCCAGTTGTCGATGTCGGCGCGGATGGCGACGAAGGTCTCGGTGTCGGACGGCTGGCCGCGTTCTTCTTCATAGGCCTTGGCCGGCTGGCCCTCGACCGCGCCGGCGACATACTGGCCGCGCACGGTGACGCGCTCGGCCTCCTCCGGCGTGATGGCGCGAAGGGACCGCAGCACCTTGACCTTCTCGTTGCGCACCGAGTCCGGGTCGAGGTCGCTCGGCGGCTCCATCGCCACCAGGCACAGCAGTTGCAACATGTGGTTCTGCAGCATGTCCCGCAGGGCGCCGTATTCGTCGTAATAGGGCCAGCGGTCGCCGACCCCTACCGTTTCGCCCACCGTGATCTGGACGTGATCGACCGTCAGATTGTTCCACAAGGGCTCGAAGATGGTGTTGCCGAACCGCAGGGCGATCAGGTTCTGGACCGTCTCCTTGCCCAGGTAGTGGTCGATGCGGAACACCTGACGCTCGTCAAAGGCCTGGGCCACGGCGTCGTCGATTTCGAGGAAGCTTTCCAGATCCCGCCCGACCGGCTTCTCCAGCACGATGCGGCAGTTCTTCTCGGCCAGGCCCGCCGCCTTCATCGCCGTGACGATGCGCCCGTAGAGAGAGGGCGACACCGCCAGGAAGGAGGTCGTCTCCCCGTCGCCGGCCTTGGCCTTCAGCGCCTTCAGGCTCTCGGGATCGGTGGCGTCCACGGGCAGATAGTCGAGGCGGGCGGCCAGGCGCGCCCAGCTGGCCTCGTCCCAGCCGCCGTCAGCCTCGGTGCGCAGCTTCACCGCCGCATGGACCTTGGCGATGTATTCCTCGGCGCTTTCTTCCGAACGGGCCGCGCCGATGATCTTCAGGTCGTCCGGCAGCAGGCCGTCGTGATCGAGGAAATAGAGCGACGGCAGCAGCATCCGCATGGCGAGGTCGCCGCCTCCGCCGAACAGAATGAGAGCCGCCATTCGCGCTTTCCTCCATGACCCCGACCTGCGGGGTTGCGTCTTAAGGTCTAGCTATCGTCCTTGGCCGGTTGCGCGCGGCGGGCCAAGACGTCCAGCACGTCCTGAAACACCATGTTACGCGCATGGAGCAGGACCAGCAGGTGATAGATCAAATCCGCCGACTCGCTGGCGAGTTCCGCCTCATCGCCCGCAGCCCCCGCCAAAGCGGTCTCCACGCCCTCCTCGCCGACCTTCTGCGCGGCGCGTTTCGGCCCCTGCGCCATCAGGCGCGCGGTCCAGCTGTCGTTGGGATCGGCCTGGGCGCGGACGTGGATGGTGCGCTCCAGTCGCGCGATGCGGCCCACGCCCGGCGCGTCCTCGTCGCCAAAGCAGCTGATCCGGTTCAGGTGACAGGCGTTGCCGACCGGGCGCACCTTCACCACCACGGCGTCGCCGTCGCAGTCAGGCGTCACCGAGACGACATTGAGGAAGTCGCCGGAGGTCTCGCCCTTGCGCCAGCGCCCGCCGCGTGACCGCGAGAAGAAGGTGGCCTGGCCGCTGTCCAGGGTCTCGCGCAGCGCCGCCTCGTCCATATAGGCCAGGGTCAGCACCTGAAGCGTGTCGGCGTCCTGCACCACGGCGGGGATCAGCCCGCCGCCCTTGGCGAAGTCGATCTGGGAGATGTCGATCTTGGTGATGTCGAACGTCATGATCCTTCTCCCCTCGGGGGAGAAGGTGGGCGCCGGAGGCGCTCGGATGAGGGGGAGGGGCCAGCGCGCATCACGGCCAAGGATGAGCTTGAGGCCAACCGCCCCCTCATCCGTCTCGCTGCGCGAGCCACCTTCTCCCCCGAGGGGAGAAGGAAATCGAAAGTGGTCATATCCTCACCTCCACGCCTTGCGTGTCCAGGTAACGCTTGAGATCGGGAATCGCGATCGCGCCCGAGTGAAACACGCTGGCGGCCAGGGCGCCTGACACGTCAGCCTCGACAAACACGTCGCGGAAATGCTCGACCGCCCCGGCCCCGCCCGAGGCCACCAGCGGGATGGTCAACCGCCGCCGCGCCTCGGCCAGTTGGGCGAGGTCATAGCCGCGCCGCACCCCGTCCTGATCGATGCAGTTCAGCACGATCTCGCCGGCGCCGAGGTTCTGCGCCTCGACGATCCAGTCCATGGTCAGCTTGCCGGCGCCCCGCCGGGCGTTGGGATCGCCGGTGTATTTGTGGACGCGCCATTCGCCGTCCTGAAAGGCGCTGTCGACGCCGACGACAACGCATTGCCGGCCGAGTCGCTGGGCCATCTCTCCGATCAGGTCGGGGCGTTCCAGGGCGGGCGAGTTGATCGACACCTTGTCGGCCCCGTGATCGAGGCAGCGCGCCGCCTGCTCCACCGTGCGGATGCCGCCGGCGACGCAGAAGGGGATGTCCAGCAGCCGGGCGATGTCCTGCACCCAGCCATAGTCCAGCGTCCGCCCCTCGGGACTGGCGGTGATGTCGTAGAAGACCAGTTCGTCGGCGCCCTGATCGCGATAGCGCGCGGCCAGTTCGGCGGCGTCGCCCATGTCCACGTGACCCTCGAACCGCACGCCCTTGACCACCCGCCCGTCCTTGACGTCGAGGCAGGGGATGACGCGCCTAGCGGTCATTGGCCGAAACCGGGGCCATGTTCACGGTCTCGATGGCCTCAGCCACGGTGAAGCGACCGGCATAGATAGCGCGGCCGGTAATGGCTCCGGCGCAGCCGATGGCCTTGGCCGTGATCAGGTCGTCCAGACTGGCGATCCCGCCCGAGGCCTGGATCTCCAGCTCGGGGCGACGCGCGATGGCCTCGGACAGAAGCGCCCGGTTCAGACCCGTCAGGGCGCCGTCGCGCTCGACGTCCGTGATCAGGATATGACGCAGCATCCCGACCGGATAGCGATCCAGCACGCTCCACAGATCCACGCCCGACGACTGTGTCCAGCCCTTCAGGGCGGGCACGGGCAGGCCGTTCTCGTTTCTGACGTCCAGGGCCAGAGCGATGGCCTCGGGGCCGAACTGCTCCAGCCATTTCAGCACCTGATCCGTGTCGGTGACGGCCAGAGAGCCGATGACGACGCGACTGATCCCGGCCCCCAGCAGGTGTTCGATATCCTTCTCCGAGCGCACGCCGCCGCCGGACTGGACCTTGATGTCCACGGCCCGGGCCATGTCGCCGATCAGCGCATACTGGCGCGCCTCGCCCGCCTTGGCCCCGTCCAGATCGATGACGTGGATCCATTCGGCCCCCTCGGCTGTGAAGGCCGCCATCCGGTTGGCCGGGTGGGCGTCGTAGCGGGTCACGTGATTGAAATCACCGTGCAACAGGCGAACCGCATGGCCGTCGATCAGGTCAATGGCGGGATAGATGATCACGCGGGAATCTCCAGGAAGTTCTTCAGGATACGCGCCCCTGCGGCGGCCGACCGTTCCGGGTGGAACTGACAGCCCCAGCGGGCGCCCATGTTGACCACGGCCGGCACAGCCAGGCCATAGTCGGCGGCGGCGATGGTCGCCGGGCCGTCAGGGCAGACGAAGCCGTGGACGAAATAGGCCCAGTCGCCGTCTTTGATCCCCTCCAGCAGCGGATCGGGACGGCGGATGTTCAGTCTGCTCCAGCCCATATGCGGCGAGGGCCGCGACGGCGCGGGCGCAATGGCCTCGACCCGGCCGGGGATCAGGCCCAGCAGGTCGACGCCCCCATCTTCATCACTGGTCTCGAACAGCAGCTGCTGACCCAGGCAGACGCCGAGAAGAGGGCGTTTGAACCGCCGCAAGGCCTCGACCAGACCAAGCGCGTTCAGCCGCTGCATGGCGTAGCCCGCCGCCCCGACGCCAGGCAGGATGACCCGCTCGGCCTCGTCGAGATCGGCAGGATCGGCGGTGATCCGCACCCGCGCCCCCAGCCGCTCCAGCGCGAACCGCACCGAGGCCACATTGCCCGAGCCGTAACCGATCAGGGTGACGTTCATCGTCCTTCTCCCCTCGTGGGAGAAGGTGGGCGGCGGAGCCGCTCGGATGAGGGGGAGGGTTCAACGCGCGCGACGGCCGATGTCGAGAACGCAGCCGGCGTCCCCCTCATCCGTCTCGCAGCGCGAGCCACCTTCTCCCACGAGGGGAGAAGGAAATTAAGGGCGCTCATCACAACACCCCCTTGGTGCTCGGCACGACATCGCCCTCGACGCGGATGGCCTGACGCAGCGCCCGACCCAGGGCCTTGAACACGGCCTCGGTCTTGTGGTGGTCGTCGTCGCCCGTGACCGTGACATGAATGGCCGCGCCCAGGTTCTCGGCCAGCGAGCGGATGACGTGGGCCGTCAGGTCGGTGCGGTAGTCGCCGACGAAGGGGGTCGCGAACGTCCCTTCGAACACCGGATAGGGTCGGCCCGACAGGTCGATGGACACCGCTGCATTGGCCTCGTCCATTGGCAGGACGAAGCCGTAGCGTTGAATGCCCTTGCGCTCGCCCAGCGCCTGTTTCAGCGCCTGGCCTAGGGCGATAGCGCTGTCCTCGATGGTGTGGTGCGGATCGGTGTGCAGGTCGCCCTCGCACGACAGGCGGATCGAGAACCCGCCGTGCGCCGCCACCTGTTCGATCATATGGTCGAAGAAGCCGACGCCCGTGTGGATCGTCACGGGCCCGGCGCTGTCCAGATCGACGGCGCAGACGATGCGCGTCTCTTTCGTATCGCGCACGGCCTGTCCGACGCGCGTCTGACGCACCTTGGGCGCGGCGGCGCCCAGGGCGACCAGCAGCCGGTCGTTGACCTCGGGCTTCAGCGAGACCGGCAGGCGCACGCGCTCGCCCGCCGCGTCGGCGCTCAGGCCGAACCGGCGCAAGCTCTCGATGACGGCGACGGGATCAGACGGTCGGGCGATGATCACCGGCCCGACCCCGGCCTCCAGCGGCATCAGCCGCGACAGGGCCTCGGCGACGCGGGCGCGTTCGCGGCGCACGCCGTCGATGCGCTCGGCGGTCTCGATCATCCGCGACGGGTCCAGCGCCTGCAGCGCCAGCCGCACCGAGACCTCGGGCAGGGCGTAGGGCTCCCGCACGCCGGCCAGCCGCGCCAGCGTCTGCGCTTGCGCCACCGCCGCCCCGACCCGCGCCCCGGCCAGGCCATAGGCCAGCGACAGGCTGCGCAGCACGATCAGGTTGGCGTGGTCTTTCACCACGCTCGCGGCGGACGGCGCGTCGGCGAACTCGACCAGCCCCTCGTCCACCACCAGCAGGGCGGGGGCGACGCGCTCGGCCATCTCGGCCACCGCCTCGGGCGAGCCCAGGGCGCGAATGACCACGGCGGCGACCTCGGCGCCTTCCGCCGGACGGGCGTAGAGCGCCGCCAGACCCCGATAGGGCTCAGCCTCCGGCGCCTGCACCACCTGTCCCTCGCGCGCGGCCAGACGCCAGACCAGCTCCAACCCGTGCGTCAGGCCGCGCACCGGCAGCACCTGATCGGCGGCGACGCCGTAGAGCTCGGCCAGTCGCGCGGCGAGCGCAGTCGGCTCGGCCGGATAGCGGTCCAGACCTTCGCCGCCGGACACCAGCGGCGGATAGGGGGCGGGCAAACTCATCCTTGCGTCCTCAGATCCGCCGCCCGCGCGTGAGCCTCCAGCCCCTCCATTCGCGCCAGCCGCGCGGCGACGGGAGCCAGGGCGGCGGCCCCGGCTTGCGTCACCGTCTGCACCGACATTGTGGTCATGAAGCTGGCGGTGGTGATGCCGCCCAGGGTCCGCGCCCCGCCGTCGGTCGGCAGGACGTGGCTGGGGCCGGCGGCGTAGTCGCCCAGCGTCTCGGCCGCCCAACGACCGACGAAGACCGCCCCGGCGGCAGTGATCTTCTCGACCAGACGTTCCGCCTCTTCGGCCTGGATCGACAGGTGTTCGGAGCCATAGAGGTTGGCCACTTCACAAGCCTGAGCCATGTCGGCCACGCGGATGGCGCGAGCCTGCTCCAGGGAGGCGCGGGCGATCGCCGCGCGGGGCAGGGTCTCCACCTGACGTTCAACCTCGGCGACGATCTCGTTCAGGGCGGTGCCGCTGTCGGACACCAGCAGAACCTGGGCGTCGGCGTCGTGTTCGGCCTGGCTCAACAGGTCGGCGGCGACGATCTCGAAGTCCGCGTCGCGGTCGGCGATGACCAGCAGCTCCGACGGCCCCGCCGGCATGTCCTGGGCCGGTCCGCCCGGCAGGGACGACGCGTAGCGCTTGGCCTCGGCCACATAGGCGTTGCCGGGGCCGAACAGCTTGTCCACGGGTGCGATGACGCCCTCGTCCAGTTCAACGCCAAACGTCAACGCCGCAATCGCCTGCGCCCCGCCCAGCAGCCACAGCTCATCCAGCCCCGCTTCGGCGGCGGCGACGATCATGGCCGGGTGAACCGAGCCGTCCTTCGACGGCGGCGTCACGGCCACGCGCCGCCCGACCCCGGCCACGCCCGCCGGAATGGCCAGCATCAGCAGCGACGAAAACAGGGGCGCCGTGCCGCCGGGCACATAGAGGCCCGCCGAACCGATGGGCCGCCAGACCAGCTTGGACTTCACGCCCGGCGTGGTCTCGATGAAGGGCGTGTCCTCGGGCCGCGTCGCGGCGTGGAAGACCCGCACATTGTCGGCGGCGACCCGCAAGGCCCGTGCGGCGGCGGGCGGCAGGTCGGCGCGCGCCTCGGCTGCCGCCTTCTCGGTGATGGCCACCCGGCGCGGCGCGGCGCCGTCCAGCTTGATGGCCCAGTCGGTCACGGCCTGCCCGCCGCGCGCCTGCACGTCGTCGAAGATCTCGCGCACCACGCCGGTGACGAAACCCTCGGTGCGTTGCTGCGGGCGGGCAAGCGCCGCCTTGCGCTCGCCTGCGTCCAGTTTGTTCCAGTCGATCCGCTTCATCACATCATCTTCTCGATCGGCAGGACCAGGATGGCCGAGGCCCCCGCCGCCTTCAGCTTCTCCAGCGTCTCCCAGAAGACGGCCTCCTGACAGACGGCGTGGACGGCCACGGCGTCGTCGCGGCCCGACAGGGGCATGACGGTCGGCGACCCGGCGCCGGGCAGGATGGCGGTGATCTGATCCAACGCCGAGCGCGGCGCGTTCAGCATGACGTACTTGGCCCCCTGCGACGACACCACGCCGGCCATGCGTTCGATGATGCTGTCCAGCAGGTGTTGCAGCCCGGCCTCGGGCGCGGTCGGCGCCTTGATCAGCACCGCCTGGCTGTCCAGCACGGTCTCCTTGGCCATCAGGCCGTTGGCCTCCAGCGTGGCGCCGGTCGAGACCAGATCACAGATGGCCGAGGCCAGCTTCAACCGCGGCGCCACCTCGACCGCGCCGCGCATGGTGACGATGTCGGCGCCGACGCCGTTCTCATCCAGGAAACGACGCAGGATCTTGGGATAGGAGGTGGCGATGCGCAGGCCCTCCAGCGAGGCCGGCCCGGCGTAGTCCAGGCTCGGCGGCACGGCGATCTTCAGCGTGCAGCGGCCAAAGCCCAGGGGCATGACCACCTCGGCGTTCGGCCCGCCGTTCCGGACCTCTTCCAACACGTTCTCGCCGACGATCCCCAGGTCGCAGACCCCGTCCGCCACGAAGGTCGGAATGTCGTCGTCACGCACGCGCAGCAGATCGATCGGATAGTTCTCGATGCGGTAAAGCAGGTCGTTGTTGCCCTTGACGACCCGCAGACCCGCGTCGCGGACCAGGTCCAGGCTGCGTTCGGCCAGACGGCCGGATTTCTGGACGGCGATGCGAAGCCGCCCTTGCACGGTGCTCATGATCTCAACTCAGGCTTTCTGATTCAGGCGGTCCAGCACCAGGCGATAACCCTGGTGCGGCATGTCTTTGAGGGAGCGGGCGACGCGCACCACAGTGGTCGGGCTGGCCGAGGCCTCCACCGCGATCTCGCGATAGGTCTTGTCTCCGCCGTCCAGCAGCCGCGCCACCTGCCACCGCTCGGCAAAGGCGCGTAGCTCGGCGGGCGTGCACAGGTCGGACAAAAAGGCCTCGGCCTCCGCCCGCGTCTGCAGCGAAAGCAGGGCGTCCAGCAGGGCGATCTTGGCGGCGTCGGTGCTCATGGTGCGTTCCATTATGCTGTAACAATGAAACGGTCAACCCCTGGTCGGGACAGCTAGACGACGCGCTTTCTGCCCGTTTACCATTCGTCTCACCTGACAGCGGTTTTGAAGTGTGCGAGGGGAACCGCCGTATTTGTTGAGACTCGCGCGATCCCTGCGGCGTCTCGGCCTCGGGGATTTCAGAATGTTCAATGTCGTGACGGCCGCTGTCGGCTGGACGAAGCGCGCCGCTGTTTTCGCAGGCGCGGGCCTGGCGGTTCTGGGCGCGGCCAGCGCCGCCGCCGCCTCGCCCGGCTGCGACGCCATCAACGACACCTGGGGCGGCGGTCTGGCGCTAAGCAACCTCAATGAGATCTATCAAACCCCGTTGTCGATGCAGGCGGGGGACCGGATTTCCTATTCGGCGACGACGACGGGCAGCACCAACGCCGCCAATGATCGGTATTCGGGCGCAGGCTTCGCCCTTTATCGCGAACTGCCGAACTTTCAGTATGATGTCCTGCTCGAAGAGTACGCGACGGCCGACGCCGAACTGGCGCTGAGCGGCGACTATGTCGTGCCCGCCGATTTCCCTGCCTATATCGTCTACGGATGGAGCAACGCGGCCGGCGCGACATTGCAAGCTCGCGTCACCTGCACCCCGGCGCCGGCCGCGCCGACCATCACCGCCCTGACGCCGAGCAGCGGGCCGACCGAGGGCGGCGAAAGCGTCGTCATCACCGGAACCGACTTCACCGGCGCGACCGCCGTCAGCTTCGGCGGCGTGGCCGCGTCGTCGTTCACGGTGAACAGCGCGACCCGGATCACGGCGACCACGCCCGCGAGCCCTGCGGGTTCCGTGCCGGTGTCGATCGTCAATCCCCAGGGGACGAACACCCCGTCCGGCGCCGCGACCTACACCTATGTCCAGCGCCCAGCCACGCCGGGGCTCATCTCTGCGCCTCCGCTGATTTCGAAGAGTTCGACGGCGACCTTTGGTTTCAGCCTCTCGCCGGGCGCCGGCCTTCAGGTGTCGCTGGACGGCGCCGCGTTCACATCGGCGTCTAGTCCGCTGAGCTTCGCTGAGCTGCCCGAGGGAACCCATGTGCTGCGCTACAAGGCCGTGGCGTTGAACGTCGAGAGCGCTCCGGCCTCCTACACTTGGACGGTCGATACGGTCCCGCCGCCGGCGCCTGTGGTCACGGCGCCGACCTCGGGGGCGACGATAGCTAACCCCGTGACCTTCAGCGGCACGGCCGAGGCGGGCGGTTCAGTCAATCTGTTCCTCAACGGCGCCCCGCTTGGCGCGACGTCGGTCAGCCCCGCGGGCGACTGGAGCTTCACTCATGTCAGTCCTCTGGCTTCCGGGACGTATGTGCTGACGGTTCAGGCGATGGACGCGGCGGGCTATCTTTCGCCGATGTCGTCGGGCGTCCCCTTCACCATCCCGGCTCCAGCCTTGCCGCCGACGGCTGGTCCTGTGGCGGGCGTGGCGCCCTATGGACAGGCCGTCAGCATCGACCTGGCGACCGGCATCGGCGGAGATTACGACAGCGTTCAACTGGTGACGGCGCCGAGCCATGGCGCGGTCAGCCTTGCCGGCGCCGTGGCGGTTTACACGCCGAACAGCGGTTATTGGGGTCAGGACAGCTTCTCTTATAGCGCCACGGGACCGGGCGGGACCTCGGCTCCGGCCATCGTCACCGTGAGCGTTCAGGCGCCGGCCGCCCCGGTGGCGTCGTCGGTCAATATCACGGCGCCTTTTGACAGTTCGGGCCACGCCATCGACCTGTCGACGTCGATCACCGGCGTTCACGCCAGCCTGGCGGTTGTCACGCTTCCGGCCCACGGCGCGGTCAGCGTTTCGGGCGACGTGGTCACCTATACGCCCGCGACCGGCTATTTCGGCGCGGACAGCTTCACCTATACGGCGACGGGACCGGGCGGAACCTCGGCCCCGGCGACGGTCAGCCTGACGGTGGTCGCACCGACCGCGCCGGACATTGATCCGCCCGCGCCGGTCGTGGTGCAGCCGGGTCCTGACGGAACCTCCACCGTCGCCCTGCCGCCCGCCGTGTCGGGCGTAGTGACCGGCTATCGCGTGGACAGTGCGCCCGCGCACGGCCAGGTCGTCGTTCAGGCGCCCAGCGGCGGCTCCGGCTGGAGCCTGGCCTATACGCCCGCGCCCGGTTTCATGGGCGAGGACACCCTCGCCGTGGTGGCTCAGGGGCCGGGCGGCGAGTCCGCGCCCGCCACCATGACCTTCCGCGTGCTGGGCCAGGCGCCGGATCTGCAAGGCTTGTCGCTGGGCGGCCAGGATGTCGTGTTCGAGCCGACGACCCGTCTGACCGGCGGCCCCTTCCAGGGCCTGGTGATCACGCGTCAGCCGACCTCCGGCACGGCGCGGGTGGTCGGCCTGACCATCATCTATACGCCGGCTGCGCCTTCGGCAGGGCCGGCGGCGCGCCGCATGGCCGTGGCGGCTTCGCCGTCGGCCGCCCCGGCGTCACTGGACTACGCCGTCATCCTGCCCTTCGGTCAGTCCCTGCCGGGCACGATCGAGGTTCAGGCCGTGGCCACCCCGACCCTGACCGCCTTGACCGCCACCACCCTGGCCGGGCGTCCGGTGACGGTGTCGCTGACGGATACGGCGACAGGCGGCCCCTTCGTCGGCGCGACCGTGGTCGGCGTTTCCAACCAGGCCGGAACCGCGGCCCTGATCGAGGGCGGCGTCGCCGGGAACCGGACCTATGATGTGACCTTCACCCCCGAGGGCGACTTCACCGGAACGGCCAGCGTCACCTACACCCTGTCCAATGCGGGCGGTCCGACCACGGGCGTGCTGACGGTCACGGTCGAGGCGCGCTCCGACCCCTCGCTGGACCCGGAAGTGCGCGGCCTCGTCTCGGCCCAGGCCGACACGGCGCGTCGCTTCGCCCGCTCGCAGGCCGACAACTTCCACCGCCGCCTCGAACAGGTGCGGCGCGGCGGCGGCGCGGGCCTCAGCAACCAGATGCGCCTTAACCTGGGCGACGGCGGCCTGAACCAGGACCCGCGCGAAGCCCTGCGCCAGCAACTGGGCCAGTCGCCCAGCGACCGCGACGACGCCTTCGACCGTCTGCCGTCGGCCCGGACGCCTGCGGACGAGGCCTCGACTCGACAGGCCGACGCGGGTGAAACCGCTCAGCCGGCCAAGGGCGGCCTCGGCGTCTGGACGGCGGGCGCGGTCGACTGGGGCCGTCGCGACGCCCAGGGCCAGCGGGACTATCGCTTCAGCACCTCGGGCGTCAGCGCCGGCGTGGACATGGCGATGTCGGATCGCTGGGTCGCGGGCGTCGGCCTCGGCTACGGCCATGACCGCACCAAGGTCGGCGACAACGGCACCCTGTCCGAGGCCGACAGCTATGTCGGCGCGCTCTACGGCAGCTGGCGCGCGACCGACGACCTGATCGTCGACGGCGTGCTGGGGTACGGCTCTCTGGCGTTCGACAGCCGCCGCTGGTCGGCGGATGCGGGCGAGTTCGCCTTCGGCGAGCGTTCAGGCTCGGTGCTGTTCGGCTCGGCCTCGGTCGCGCTGGAACGTTCCGCCGCCGGTCTGGCCTGGGCGCCCTATGCCCGCGTTCAGTTCGGCAAGGTCGATCTGGACGGCTTCACCGAAAACGGCGCGGGCGTCTTAGCCCTGAAGTACGACTCCATGACGGTCGACACCCTGGCGACCGCGCTTGGCGCCAGCTTCGACTGGACCCTGCAACGTCGCTCCGGCCTGCTGACGCCCAGCCTGCGCGTCGAATGGCGTCATGAGTTCGAGGGCGCGGACGATCAGACCGTCTCCTACGCCGACTGGCTGGCCAGCCCCGACTACATGGTCGGTCTGGAGCACTGGGCGCGCGACAGCCTCAGCCTGAGCCTCGGCGTTGAGTGGCAGGCCGTCTCGGGCTGGAGCTACGGCGCGGACTACAACGGTCAGGCCGGTTCGGACCTGATCAGTCACGGGCTGAAGCTGCGGCTGTCCAAGGCCTTCTGACGAACAGGACCGCGGGGCTCGCCTCGCGGTCCTTTTTTCTGGCGGGCCTGCCTTGCAAAGACGGCTCGCCACGCGCTGCGGCGCGCACTATCTCTCGGCCATGACCAAGGTTCTGATTATCGGCGCGGGACACGCGGGGGGCTCGGCGGCGGCGCTGCTGAGACAATATGGCTTCGAAGGCGAGATCGTCCTGGCGGGCGAGGAGGCGGCGGCCCCCTATCAGCGGCCGCCCCTGTCCAAGGCCTGGCTGAAGGGGGAGGCGGGTCTGGAGGACCTGCTGCTGCGCCCTGAAAGCTTCTACGCCGAACAGAAGATCGACCTGCGCACCGGCGTCACCGCGACCGCCATCGACGCGGACGCCAAGTCTGTCACCTTCGCTGACGGCGCGGTCGAGGCCTACGACGTGCTGATCCTCGCCACCGGCTCGATGGCGCGACGGCTCGCCATTCCCGGCGCGGATCGGCCCGGTCTGCTGGAGCTGCGCACGCTCGACGACGCAGAGCGGCTGAAGGCCGCGCTCGCTCCCGGCAAGCGTCTGGCCGTCGTCGGCGGCGGCTATGTGGGGCTGGAGGCGGCGGCTTCGGCCCGCGCTCTGGGCGCGGAAGCCGTAGTCATCGAGCGTATGGACCGGGTGTTGGCCCGCGTGGCGTCGGAAACCCTGTCGACTTTCTTCACCGACCTGCATCGCCGCCACGGCGTCGAGATCCTGACCGGGGCCGAGGTTGCGGGCTTCGAGGACGGCGGCGTGCGTCTCGCCGACGGCGGCCTGATCGCGGCCGACGCCATCCTGGTCGGCGTCGGCGCCCTGGCGCGCGAGGCCCTGGCGCGCACCGCCGGTCTGGCGTGCGAAAACGGCGTAGTCGTGGACGAAACCGCCCGCACCAGCGATCCCGTCATCTACGCCATCGGCGACGTGACCCATCGGCCCATCCCGGTCCACGGCGGGCGGATGCACCGTCTGGAAAGCGTGCCCAACGCCCTGGAGCAAGCCAAGCAGGCCGCCGCCGCCATCGTCGGCCGAGCGGCGCCCGCGCCCGAGGTGCCGTGGTTCTGGTCCGACCAATACGACGTCAAGCTTCAGATCGCCGGTCTGCCCTTCGACGCCGACCGTCAGGTGGTGCGCGGCGATCCGGCGACGGGCGGTTTCGCCGTCTTCCACCTGAACGGCGACCGCATCGTCTGCGTCGAGGCGGTCAATGCGCCCGCCGAATTCATGGGCGGGCGCCTGCTGATCGGCAAGGCGACGCCGGTGGATGCGGCCCTGCTGGCCGACCCCGCGACCTCGATCAAGGCGGTGGCGAAACCGAGCTGAGGGCGCCCTCATGACGACGGTGTGACATCCCTGCCGCAATTGCGATTTAGTCGCAGGAGTCAGATTGTCGCAGGCGGAAAAGGTGATATTGCGAGCCGGTCTCAAAACTAACCGACGGGTTCCTCCCCCATGTCCGACGCTCGTTCCTCCGCCCTTAAGGCGCTCCTGTTCGCTTCCAGCGCCGCCGGCATGCTGTGCGCCTCGCCCGTTGTGGCGGCGAACGACGCCCCGGTAGCCGCCGCCCCGAGCGAAGCCACGGACATCACCCAGGACGCCACGACCCTGAGCGCGGTCGACGTGCACGGCCAGCGCATCAAGCGCGAGCCCAAGGACCCGACCTTCGTCGCCCCCCTGGTCGACACGCCGCGCGCGGTCACGGTGATCCCGCAACAGATCATCGAGCAGACCGCCGCCACCTCGCTGCAAGATATCCTGCGCACCTCGCCGGGCATCACCTTCGGCGCCGGCGAAGGCGGGCAACCGCTGGCCGACCGTCCCTTCATCCGCGGCCAGGCCTCGGGCAACAACATCTTCGTCGACGGCATCCGGGACACCGGCGGCCAGCAGCGCGAGGTCTTCAACCTGGAGCAGGTCGAGGTCATCAAGGGGCCGGACTCGGTCTATTCGGGTCGCGGCTCGGGCGGCGGCAGCATCAACCTGGGCTCCAAGGCCCCGCGCCTGCAGAACTTCGTCCACGGCTCGGCCGGCGTCGGCACTGATTCCTATGCGCGCGGCACGGTGGACGCCAACTGGCAGGTCAGCCCCACCGCCGCGATGCGCCTGAATGTCATGGCCTCGCAGGGCGACGTCGCCGGCCGTAACGCCGTCGACTTCGACAAGTGGGGCGTCGCCGCCGCCGTCGCCGCCGGCCTCGGCACGCCGACCACGATCACCGCCAGCTACTACCACCTCGACAGCAATCAGATGCCTGACTACGGCATCCCGCTGTTCAACAAGATCTTCTCGGTCGCTGATCGTCCGACCGACAGCGGCGTTCTGGATGTGCCTTACGACAGCTTCTACGGGCTGAAGGCGCGCGACTATCTGAACAACACCGTCGACACCCTGACCCTGGATGTCGAGCACCGTTTCAGCGACACGCTCGCCCTGCGTAACGTCACCCGCTATTCGCAGACGCTGAACGACTACATCGTCACCAACCCCGGCGACGGCGGTCGCTTCGACACGACGCCGACCCCCGGCGCCGCCCTCATTGATGGCGTCTGGTGGATGAAGCGGGGCCTGAAGTCTCGCTGGAACCCGACCGAGACCCTGGCCAACGTCACCGACCTGCACGGCGCCTTCCTGACCGGCAGCGTCAAGCACAACTTCGACCTGGGTCTGGAGCTGTCGCGCGAGAAGAACCGCAACGCAGGCTATACCGTCACCACCCTGACCGGCACGGCCTGCCCGGCGCCCCTGACGGGCCTCGACTGCACCCCGGTCTATAATCCCAATCCGAACGACCCCTGGACCGGCACGGTCACGCGCGGCAACGTCAGCCACAACACGACCGACACCCTGGGTCTCTACGCCTTCGACTCGATGGCGTTCGGCGAAAAGTGGATTCTCAACCTCGGCCTGCGCTGGGATGACTATTCGGTCGAGGGCGCGGACTGGGTGGGGACACCCGCTGTCCTGACCCCGCGCAGCGGCGACTGGGACTTCGTCAACTATCAGGTCGGCCTGGTCTATAAGCCGACGGCCAACAGCAGCCTCTACGCCTCCTGGGCCACCTCCTCGACGCCGCCGACCATCTCGGCCGGCGACCAGAACAACGGCAACGGCCTGGGCACGGGCAATCTGGCGACAGAACTTCTGGACCCGGAAGAGACCGAGAGCTTCGAGATCGGCGCCAAGGCCAACCTGTTCAACGACCGCCTGGCCCTCAGCGGCGCCCTGTTCAAGACCGTGCGCAAGAACGCTCAGATCCAGGTGTCCGCAGGCGTCTATGAGCAGGCCGGCGAGGCCGAGGTTCAAGGCCTGGAACTGGGCGTCTCGGGCAATGTCACCGACAAGTGGCAGGTCTTCGGCGGCTACACCTGGATGGATTCCGAGCTGACCAAGGGCGCCTACAACAACGTCAACGTCGGCGAGGCCCTGGCCAATACGCCGGAGCACAGCGCCAGCCTGTTCACCACCTACCGCCTCATGCCCCAGCTCAGCCTGGGCGGCGGCGTCTATTATGTGTCTAAGTCGTTCGGCGGCAATCAGGGCGGCGCCGGCGGCGGCGGCAACCGCATCTACGCCCCCGAATACACCCGCGTGGACCTGTTCGCTTCCTACGACATCAATGATCGCGCCTCGCTGCAGCTGAACGTCCAGAACGCGGGCGACGAAGAATACATCATCCGCACCAACGGCGTTCACCACGCCGACGTGGCCCCGGCCCGTTCGGCCATCCTGACGCTGAACCTGCGCTACTAAGAGACGGCGTTTCGCGCCATTCTGTCGGCCCCGTCGTTCACTTGAGCGGCGGGGCCGATGCGCATCTGATCGAGGCTCCCATGCTGCTGCACATCCCCGACGTCTTCACCAAGGCCGAGGTCGCCGCCCTGCGCCGGACCCTGGACGCCGGCCCCTGGGCCGACGGCAATATGACCTCGGGCCACCAGTCGGCGACCGCCAAGAAGAACCAGCAACTGCCCGAGGACTGCGACACTGCACGGGAAGTCTCGGCGCTGATCGTCCAGGCCCTGAACGCCAACCCGATGTTCGTTTCGGCGGCCCTGCCGCATACGATCTTTCCGCCCCTGTTCAATCGCTACGAGGGCGGCGGCGAGTTCGGCCTCCACGTCGACAACGCCATCCGCCAGCGCGGAGACCTGCGCATCCGCAGCGACCTCTCGGCCACCCTCTTCCTATCCGAGCCCGAGGACTATGACGGCGGCGAACTGATCATCGAGGAGCTGTACGGCGCCCAGTCGGTCAAGCTGCCGGCCGGCGATCTGGTCCTCTATCCGTCCAAGAGCCTGCACCGCGTCACCCCCGTCACGCGCGGCGCCCGCGTCTCAAGCTTCATGTGGCTGCAAAGCCTGGTCCGCGACGACGCCGACCGTGAAAGCCTCTTCCGCCTCGACGTCGCCACCCAGCGGGTCAACCTCGACAAGGGACCGAAGGATCAGGCCGTCATCGAACTGACCGGCCTCTATCACAACCTGCTGCGCCGCTGGTCGGAGGTCTAGCTAGCCCTCTCCCGGCGGGAGAGGGCTTGAGCGCACGAGAGCGCCAGCGAGCGTTCTTGCGCGAAAGGGTGAGGGGCTATGCTTTCAGTCGGCGTGAGCCGCAGCGCGACGGCTTTTAGCCGATGTCAGCCGGCGACCCTCACCCTTTCGCCTTGCCAATCGCTTCGCTCCTGGAGGCTCAAGCCCTCTCCCATTGGGAGAGGGAAGCGTTTCAGTAAACGTCGCGCCTATACCGCCCGGCTTCCGTCAGCCCCATCAGCCGCTCCTCGCCCAGCGCCGCCTCCAGCGCCGCATGCACGCCCTTCGACATGCCTTCCAGACTGCCGCAGACATAGACATAGGCCCCGCGATCAACCCAGTCGGCCATCGGCCGCGCGTGTTCCGCCACCAGCGACTGCACATAGCGATGCTCGCCCCCGTCGCGCGAGAAGGCGCGGTCCAGACGGGTCAGGACGCCCGAGGCCAGCCAGGCCTGCAGGTCAGCGTCATAGAGGGCGTCATGCGCCCGCGTCCGCTCGCCGAACAGCAGCCAGGCGCCGCCGGTCTTCGCGAGCTGCGCCCGCGCCTTCAGGTGCCCGCGCAGCCCCGCGATCCCGGTGCCGTTGCCGATCAGGATGATGGGGGCCTCGGGCGGGGGCGCATGGAAGCTGCGGTTGGCGCGCACCCGCATGGCGACCTCGTCGCCGATCTGCACGGCCTGCGTCAGCCAGCCTGAAGCCAGACCCGGCGTCCCGTCCGGGCGCGTCATCAGGCGGATGCAGAACTCGACCCGCCTGTCCGAGGGCAGGGAGGCGACCGAATACTCACGACTGGCCGGCTGCTCGCCGTCGCGGACGGGCAGGCCGACCTCGGCGATGTCGCCCGCCGCCCAGTCAGGCGCATGGTCGATGGGCGCAAACGCCAGATGCCAGGCCTCGCCGCCGGGGCTGCCGGCGTTCAGCAAAGAGCGCTCCACCAGGCGCCAGCGGTCATAGGCGGGCGGGGTCCAGTCGGGGGCTGAGGTGGCGCCCGTGATCTGGTTCAACTGATGCTGCCAGTGGCGGATGGCGCCCGCGTCGCCGTTGTCCACCTCGACCCGGTCGAACAGGGTCTGGGCGCCGCTGCGGTCCAGCCAGTCGCCGACCGCGTGGCCGAAACTGCAATAGGCGTCATAGGAGCGGTCGCCCAAGGCCAGCAGGCCATAGGACAGGTGCGACAGGTCCACGTCCGCCTTCATCACCTGTCGCACAAAGCGGGCGGCGCTGTCGGGCGCATCGCCTTCGCCGGTGGTCGAGGCGATGACCAGCAGGCGCCACGCGCCTTCCAGCGCCTTCAGATTCAGATCACTGAAAGCGACGATCCGCGCGCCGACGCCGCCGTCGCCCAGCGACCGCGCCGTCATCCAGGCCAGTTCCTCGCCGAAGCCGGTCTGGCTGGCGAAGGCGATCAGCACGGCGTCCTCGCCCGCCGCCTCGGCCAGCAGTCGGGTCTGCTCGGCGGCCTTTCTCGCGGCGGCGCGCACGCGCCAGACCGTCAGGCCGATCAGGCCCAGCCACAGGGCGACGGCCAGCCCCGTCCACAGCCAGCGCGTCGCATCCATCGTCACGATCAGGCTTCTTCTTCGTCCATCATGGCGGCGAAGGCGGGGCTCATCCGCTCGACCAGACCGCGCGGCGTCCGCTCGACGAAGTGGGCCGCGATCTGCATCGCCTCGGCGAACTCCGGCCCGTCGAACGGCCCCAGCACGGTCAGGGCCGTGGCCCAGGCGTCGGCGCGCATGGCCGAGGCGTCAAAGACAGTGACCTGCGCCAGGCCATTGTCCACCGGCCGTCCGGTCGCGCCGTCTAGGGTGTGCGGATAGAGGCGCTCCTCATGCACAAAGGCGCGGCGCCAGTCGCCGGATGTGGCCACCGCCATGTCGAACAGAGCCGCGACCGTATGCGGCGCGGGCGACCCCGGCACTGCCTCGATCTCGACCCACCAGGGTTGCGCGTCCGGCTTGACCCCGCGTCCCAGCAACTCGCCGCCGATCTCCACCAGATGCGAGGTCGCGCCCATCTCGGTCAGACGCGCCGAAACCCGGTCCACGGCGTGACCCTTGGCGATGCCCGAGAAGTCGAGCTTCATGCCGCCATTGGGGCCGCCGGCCTGCACCGCCGCCTGCGCGTCGCGGTTCAGCCTCAGCTTCTGCCAGCCGGACACGGCCAGGGCCGCCTCGACCTCTTCAGCAGATGGCAAGGGATTGAGCGGATCGCGCGGCCCCGGCGGACCGAACCCCCACAGGTCGACCAGCGCCCCCAGGGTCGGATCGACCGCGCCGTTGACGTCGTCGGCCAGATCCAGGGCCGCGTTCAGCAGGCTCCAGAAGTCGTCCGACAGCTTCCACGTCCCGGCGGGGGCGTTGTTGAACCGACTGATCTCGCTGCTCGGCGTCCACGGGCTGAACAGGGCGATGATGCGCGCCAGTTCTTCCTCGATGGCCGCCTGAAACGCGTCCTGGCCCACACCGGGCGGCGGAACCAGACGCACCGACCAGGTGGTGCCCATGCTTTCCCCTGCCAGCGACCAGATCAGATCGCTGGGCGGCCGTTCGGGCGCGCGGGTGGTCGGCGGGATCAGGACGCGGCTGTCCTGACGGCCTTCCACCGCCGCACCGATCTGGAGCGGCGGCGGCGCCGAGCTGGGGCGTTTCGAGGTCAGGGCAGGACTTCCAGCGCACCGTTCCACGAGGCGTTCGAGCCGGGCTGGCCGTTCACGCCCGCCGTCCGCACCGAGGCGCCCAGCCAGTAGAGCCCGGCTTCCGGCCAGGTCACGGAGAAGGCGCCGTCAGCGCCGGTCTTGACCGTGATCTCTTCGGGGTTGTTGCGGTAACGGGTGCCGCCGCGCGCGATGGTCACGTCCACATTGGCGGCTGGCTGGCCGTCCTTCAGCAGCTTGAAGGTCGCGGCCTCGCCGGCGGCCAGATCGTTCGGATGGGTGACGGGCGCCAGTTCCAGGCCCTTGCCGACCGTTTTCAGGTCGGTCGGCTCGCCCAGGGTCACGAAGGTCTCGGTGCGGCTGTCGGTGCGCACGGCCTCGACGTCGGTGGCGTCAGCGGGCAGGGCGCCGTGGAAGTCGGCCTCGGCCCCGCGCCAACGCTTCTGCTCGCCGCCCTGCTTGTAGCTGGCCATGAAGCCCGAGCCGACGTTGGCGACGCGATAGGTGCCGGGCTGCGACAGGTGCAGGTCGAAGCTGGAGCGGTACTTGGCCTGATGGACGTTCTCGGCCTGGGCGGTCGAACCGTCCGGGGCGGTGATGGTCAGCCCGGCCAGACGCATGGCGGCGTGGTCGGGGATGAAGACCCCGTTCGACATGCCGGCGTCGAAACCGACCCAGGCGTCGTTGCCCGACAGGACGGTCGAGGTCGGGGCCAGCCAGGCGCGGTGCGCCTGAGCCGACAGCGGCGCGGCCAGGACGGCGGCCAGGGACAGGAAGGCGAGGGTCTTCTTCATGGTCAGGTCCTCTTAGCGGGTCACGGCGACGCGAACGGCGCCCAGTTCGGTGGCGCCGGTTCCGGCGGCGGTGTTGGCGGCGCCCCAGCGGAAGGGCACGCGGACGACCTCGCGGCCGCCCAGTTCGCGGGCCGCCTCGACGACGATGTTGTACTGACCCGCAGGCAGGCTGCGCAGGCGGGCGCCCGGCACGGTCACTGAATGACGGCCGGGGGCCTTGGTCGGGCCGGAGACCCCGTCGGCGGGCATGGCCATGGCGCGACCGCCCTTGCGCCACCAGGTGCGCAGGTCCTTCAGCCAGTCCTTGCCGTCGCCCTCGTTGTTGCGGGTCTGCTGGTACCAGACGGCCAGGGTCTGGGCCGTCGACTGGTCCGGCTTCTCGATCCACACGGCCACATAGGGGCGGTGATAGGAGGCGCTGGAAATGCGCGGCAGCTCGACGCTGACGGTCAGGTCAGCGGCGGTTGCGACGGCGGGGGCGGCGGCCGCGAGGCCCGCAGTGGTCAGGACGAGAGGAAGCTTACGCATGGGGAGAACTCGTCAATGAATGAACAGGAGGGCGATGACGACAGGGATGAGCAGACCAAGCGCCACGATGGGCCAGGTCGAGGGACGGCCGCGCGCGTGCAGCCACAGCAGGGCCAGACCCGTGACGGAAAAGACCACGCAGGCCACGGCGAAGACGTCGATGAACCAGTACCAGACCACCCCGGCGTTGCGACCCTTGTGCAGGTCGTTGAGATAGGCGACCCAGCCGCGCGTGGTCTTTTCGTGCAGGGCCTCGCCGGTTGAACGGTCGATGGTCAGCCATCCGTCGCCGCCGGGCGTAGGCAGGGCGACATAGATCTCGTCCGCCGTGGTCTCGGTGGCGCGGCCCTCGAGCTGGACCTTGAAGGCCTCGGCGGCCCAGCGCGCCACGGGGGCGGGGACCGGGTCGGTGGTGTCTTCCGGGAAGTCGGCCAGACGCGCCAGCAGGGGCGCGGGCAGGGTCGCCGTCGCCTCCCTGACCACCGGCTCGGCCGGAATCTGCGCCGCGTGGTTCAGGGTGATGCCGGTGATCGCGAACAGGATCATCCCGACCAGGCTGACCGCCGCCGAGATCCAGTGCCAGCTGTGCAATTGCTTCAGCCAGAACGACCGCTTGGCGTTCAGCGCCGCCTTCGGTTTCGCGGCGGTCTTGGCGGGATGGGCTGCGGTTTCGGTCACACCATGGCTGTGCCATACCCTGCGAACGATTTGCAATACCGTTTAGGCGTCGGAATGTCGCGGCTGAGCCTAGAAGGCGCGGACGATGCCGAAATTCACCTGGCTGTAATCGTAGGTATAGCCGCTGGCGACGGGGGTGTTGCTGTAGGTGAAGCTGGCGTTGATCGCCCATTCGCGGATGGGCGGGCTGACGACCTGGGCGTTGAAGTAGCGGGCGCTGCGCCAGTCGCCGCCGGTTTCCTTCTGCCCGCCGACGCCGCCAGCCACGACATAGCGCCACCCGCCGTAGTAGCGGCGCACCTGCAGCACCGGCATGATCTCGAGGTAGTTCTCGGGCGAGAAATAGTCGTACTCGCCGGGGTCGCTGCTGTGGAAATAGCGGGTGCGGACCTGGGCCGACAGCCCCCATTCCGGCTTGACCACATGGATGTAGTTCAGGCGCAGATGGGTGCGGACATTGTCGCCGGTGAAGTCCTGAAGTCCCGCCACCACGGTGAAGTTGTTGCGGTCATTGACCGGCAGGTCGAAGGCCCCGCCGACGAAGGTGTAGTAGAGGCCCTCGTCCAGGCCGCGCGGCGTCTCCAGAATCTCGCGCTCGACGAAGTATTCCTGACGCAAGCGGGCCTCGTTGTGGACGCTGGCCGAGCCCAGGACGGTCTCGCCGTCGGTCCCGACCTGGCCCTTCCACGACCAGTCGCCGGTCTTGTCGGCGAAACGCAGATAGAGGCGCTGATCCTCGGTCGCGTCGCCGCCCAGGGGCTTGAAGCGGGCGGTCTCGACCCGCAGACCCAGATAGTCGTCGGGCCCGCGATAGCGCCAGTCGAGGTTGATCCCGGCCTTGACGACGTCCGTGTCGTCGGCGTCGGTAGAGGCGAAGACGTCCAGGCCCACGGCGTGGGCCGGCAGGAAGCCTGCGGCGGCGCTGTCCGGGTGTTCGACGCGGGCGGTCTGCTGCGCGGTCTCGACGGTCTGGGCCCAGGCGACGCCGGGCAGGACGAAAGCGAGCGAAGCGGCGGCTCCGACGACGACGGCGGGCAGGCGGTTCATTTGGTGCCCCATTTCTTGCTCATGCCCAACATTTCGGCGCCATAGCCCCAGACGCAGACCGGCTGCATCACCAGACTGTATCCCAGGGCGTAGAAGAGGAAGCCCCCGAAGTTGCGGCGGACCTTCAGCCCTTCGCGCCGGAACATCTGACGCTGGATGCGGAAGATGAACATGTTCCACAAGGCGGCCAGCGGCAATACGGCCAGGGTCAGGGGGCCGGCGATCCAGAAGATCCCGAACAGGGCCAGCACCAGACCGGGGATGAAGATGAAGGTGTAGACCAGGTCCAGCGGCAGGAAGCACAGGTTCCACCAGATGAAGATGGTGGTCAGGCGCGGCTTGAACAGCAGGGAGCCGTGGGCCTTGAAGGCCTCGACCAGACCGCGCGACCAGCGTTTGCGCTGCTGTGCGAACTGCTTGAACTTCGTGGGCACATTGGTGAAGGCCAGGGCGTCCTCGGCGTAGCCGATGCGGTGGCCCTTCTCGAGCAGGGCCCAGGAGACGACGATGTCTTCCCCGACGCATTCCGGCCAGCCGCCGACCTCTTCCAGGGCGGCGCGGGTGTAGAGGGAGAAGGCGCCCTGGGCCACCAGGCAGCCGTGATACATGGACTGCATCCGCTTCACGGCGGCGATGCCGTGGAAATAGTCCCACTCCTGGGCGCGGGTCAGGAAGTTTTCGCGCGAGTTGCGCACCATGACGGCGCCGGCGACGGCGACGGTGTTGGCCGGGTCCGTCAGCAGACGCTCGACGATCTGGGCCAGGCCGTCGTGGCGCACCCAGGAATCGCCGTCGATGGTGATGATCAGGTCGTGTTTCGCCGCCTTCAGTCCCCGGTTCAGCACGGCGGCCTTGCCCGCATTGACGGGGTAGTCGAGCACGCGGACCGTGGCGTTGGCGGGGAAGCTCAACTCGCGAATGGCCTGTTGCGCCAGGGCGACCGTGGCGTCGGTCGAGCCGTCGTTGAGGACCAGAATCTCGTAATCGCCGGGATAGGTCTGGGCCGCGAGACTGGTCAGGGTGTCGCGAATGGCGGCGGCTTCGTTATAGGCCGCGACCAGGATGCTGATCGCTGGATAGGAGGGCGGGCGGATGCGGGGCAGCCGCCGATCAAACAGCAGGGTGCCCAGCAGGAAGGCGTTCATGAAGCCCGGCACATAGGCGATGAAGCCGATGGCGATCAGGGCGAAGGCCCAACTCGTCACCGCCGCCAGGTCGTTGAGCCACCGCTGCGACAGCCAGATGCTCAGGGCAGTCCAGGCAAAGGCCAGCACCAGGGCCAGGGTGAACTTGGCGGGCACCGACAGATAGAGGCGGCGATAGGGCCGCGTGGGCACGACCTCGACCGGGCCGGACGTCGGTGACGGCGTCAGCCGCGGCGCGGGGCGGTTCCGAACGGGGTCTGGCGACAGGGAGGAGGTCAAGGGCGGGGGAACCTTGTTGAGGAGGTTCCATCCTAAAAGAAGCCGGCGCGGACAATTGTAAAACCATGCCTCCCAGCTTCAGCATAAGCTTGGCTTTAATGAAGGCTTTGCCCGCGACAGAGATGTCGTCTGGCGCTTGGACCGCTGAAATCTGACGACGCTGAGTAATTCTTGGTCAAAACAGCGTTTGATATTGTTTCGTAAGACGAACTTTAAGCCGCCGCGGGCACCGCGTGGCGCGACAGGGCCAGCCGGATGGCGTTCAGCAGGGCGTCTGGCTGGATCGGTTTCTGCGCCACCCCGTCCATGCCGGCGGCCAGATACTCGGCCTCGTCGCGCGGGTCGGCGTTGGCGGTCAGGGCCAGGATGGGCACGGCGGACGCGGGGCCGGGCAGGGCGCGGATGGCCCGCGTCGCCGCCACCCCGTCCATCACCGGCATCTTCACGTCCATCAGGATCAGGTCGAAGGGCGCGACCGCAGCCCGCTCCAGCGCCTGTCGCCCGTCGTCAGCCGTCTCGTGGGTGCAACCGAACAATTCCAGCACCTTGCCGGCGACGAAGCGGTTGGCGGCGTGGTCGTCCACCACCAGCACGTGCAGGGTCTCGTGCGTCGTCGGCGCGGCGGCCCGGTCCTCGCCCCGCCGCGCGTCGGCCTCGGCCAGCGGCAGGTGCAGGTCGAAGCGGAAGCGCGCCCCGCCCGACGGCGACCGCTCCAGCGCGAGACGACCCTCCATTCGCTCGACGATCTGACGGCATATGGCCAGGCCCAGCCCTGCGCCCGCGCCCTGCCGCCCGGCCTCGCCGGTGTTGAAGGGCTCGAAGATGGCGACCGCCGCCTCGTCGCTGACGCCCGGCCCGCTGTCATCGACGACGGCGTCGAGCCGCACGCGCCCGTCGTCCAGCCGCGTGCTCAGATTGACCTCGACCGCGCCGACTTGCGTGAACTTCAAGGCATTGCCGATCAGGTTGTTCAGCAACTGCTTCAGCCGCATCTCGTCGCCGACGACCCAGCGGGCGGCGGCCGTGTCCGTGGTCACGCTCAGGCGCAGGGCCTTCTCCTCTGCGCGGGGCCGCCACAGGGCCGAGAGGTCGGCGGCCACGGCGTCCAGATCCAGCGGCGCGGGCTCCAGGGTCAGAACGCCGGCTTCGGCGCGCGACATATCCAGGGCGTCGGTCAGCAGCCGCAGCAGGCTGTTCCCCGAGTCCAGAATGGTGCGGACATAGGGGCGCAGGGCGTCTTGCGTCAGCTCGCGCTCCATCAGGGCGGCCACCCCCAGCACCCCGTTCAGCGGCGTGCGGATTTCGTGGCTCATCACCGCCAGGAACTCGGACTTGGCGCGGCTGGAGGCGCGGGCCTCGGCCTCGGCGCGGACCAGGTTCTGGGCCAGTTCGCTCATGGCCTCGGCGCGGCGCTTGTGAATGGCCACCCCCGCCTGCATGACGTGCAGACCGGCCCCGACCCCGACATAGCGCCCGCGCGAGACGACGATGAAGCCCTTCAACAGGGCGCCCAGCCCCGCCGCGTCCATGGTCTGGAACAGGACGTCGGCCGAGGCGTCGGCCTCGACCATCAGCGGTTCGGGGTCCATCAGGGCCGACACCGGACGCCGCGCATAGAGGGCGCGGCCGAACTCAGCAGCCATCTTCAGGGTGAAGGCGTTGCGCTCGATCAGGCCGACGGGCCGCCCGTCCGCGTCCGCCACGGCGATGACCAGGGTATCCGGCTCGGCCTGAAAGCGGTCGAAGGCCTCGGCGCCCAGGGCCTCGGGCGCCATCGGCGGCGCCGCCTCGACGAAGTCTCCGATCCTGGCCATCTGGTCGCCTCTCCCGCGTTCTGCGAGAGCGCAGTTAGGCGGGCGGCGCTTAACAGCCGATTTGCCGAAAGTGAATGTTTTACAAGGACAATTTGACGAATTGTCCGGGCGCGGAGCTTAAAGCCGAGCCAGCAGCTCCGCCGCAAAACTCGACAGGCTGTCGTCGCGCGCCCCCATGACCACCACCCGGTCGCCGGGGCGGGCCAGGTCCACGATCCGGTCGCCGCAGTCGGCGCGCGTCGCCAGGGCCTCGGCCTGACGCCCCTCGGCGCGTACGCCCGCCGCGATATCCTCGGAGCCCACGCTGCGGTCGGTCGTCCCGCCGTAATAGACCGGCTCGGGCATCAGCAGGACGTCATGCTCGCGCATCAGCCCGGCGAAGCCCGCGATGAACTCATGCTGCATCAGCTTCAGCGGGCCGAAGCCGTGCGGCTGGAACAGGATCAGCAGCCGCCCGTCAAAGGCGTGCAGGGTCTTCAGCGTGGCGGCGATCTTGTCGGGGTTGTGGGCGAAGTCGTCGATGACGGTGACGCCATTCTGCCTCCCCACCACCTCCAGCCGCCGTCGAATGCCGGCGAAGGTCTCCAGCGCCGCGACCGCCGCATCGACCGACACGCCCAGCGCCTTGACCGCGCCGAGCGCCGCCAGCGCATTGGCGACATTGTGCGCGCCGGGGACGTTCAGCACGACCGCACGCGGGGCCTCGCCGCGCACCCGCAGCTCGAAGGCCATGCCGGTCGGCAGGGGCGCCAGGTCATGCGCCGACAGGTCAGCCTCTTCCTCGCCGAGCGCGAAAGTGACGGCCTTGCCCGGCGCCAGTTCCTGCGCCAGCGCCGCCGTCTCGGGATTGTCGAGGTTCAGCACCGCCGTCTGCGCCCGCCCGACGAAGCCGCCGAACAGATCGCGCAGTTCCTCCATCGACTTGTGGTCCAACGAGATGTTGGAGACGACCGCCACGGTGGCGTCATAGCGGGCGATGGAGCCGTCGCTCTCGTCCACCTCGGCCACGAACAGATCGGGTCCCCCGACCAGGGCGCTGGCGAAGGGGTGGTCCGCATCGGCGAAGTTCTTCATCACCGCGCCGTTGACCACGGTCGGCTTGCGGCCCGCCTGATCCAGAATCCAGGCTGTCATGCCGGTGATGGTCGACTTGCCGCTGGTCCCGGCCACGCCGATCGAGGTCGGGGCGGCGTTGAACAGTTCGCTCAGCAGCTGGGGCCGGGTCTTGATCTCTGCGCCCACGCGCTTCGCCGCGCCGATATCGGGCACCGTGTCCTCGACCGCCCCAGTGGCGACCACGATCTGATCGGAGCGGGTCACGCCCGAGCCGTCCTGCGGATGCAGGCTGACGCCGTGGGCGCGCAGCCAGTGGAACTTGTCTGGCGTCCGCCCCTGATCCAGCGCCCGGTCCGAGCCGCTGATGCGGTTCCCTTGCGCCTGAACGATCATGGCCAGGGGCAGCATGCCGGACCCGCCGACGCCGCAGAAGAAATAGTCTTTGTTCATCGGCTTGATTTTGACGCGCGAAACCGGGGAATGTCCGGCGGCCTGACTAGCACGGGCGACGCCGGAGGCCAGCCCCATCCCTATGCCAGAATCCAAGACTGGACCCTTCAAGATCGGCGTCGTCAACGCCAGCTCGCGTCTGGACCCCGAGCGCGGTCAGGCGATCCAGGCCTGGATGGATGCGGCCTATCCGGGCGGCGAGGTGCAGTTGGTCTTCCATCCCCAGACCTTCAACAAGCATGGCCATTTCGGCGGCGACGACGCCACCCGCGCCCGCGCCTTCGTCGAGTTCGCCAATGATCCGCGCCTTAGCGCCCTCTGGTTCGCGCGCGGCGGCTATGGGTCGTGCCGCATCGCCGAGGCGGTCCTGCCGCAGTTGACCGATGTGGCGAGGAAGAAGCGCTACCTCGGCTACTCCGACGCGGGCAGCCTGCTGGCCCTGCTCTACAAGGCGGGCTTTCCTCATGTGGCCCACGGGCCGATGGCTTCGGACGGGGCGCGCCACGACGCGACGGGCCGTCGCGCGGTGGACTGGCTGGTCAGCGGCGACCGCGCCTCGCTGGAGCCGTCCTTGCTGGACGACCCGCGCCCGGCTGTCGCCTTCAATCTGACCATCCTGAATGAACTCGTCGGCACGGCGCTGGAGCCGGACCTGACCGGCCACGTCATCATGCTGGAAGAGGTGTCAGAGGCGCTTTATCGCGTGGACCGGATGATGTTCCATCTGACCGGCCAGGCCTCGATCCGCCGCGCGGCGGGCATCCGCCTGGGCCGGGTTTCGGACGTCACCCCCAACGACCCCGACTTCGGCCTGACGGCGGAGGAGATCGTCCGCTATTGGTGCGAACGCTCGGGCATTCCCTACCTGGGAACCGCCGACATCGGCCACGACCCTGACAACAAGGTGGTTCCGTTCGGTGTGACGCGCTGACCCCTGGCGATCCTCCCCTGCGAAGCGGGGGAGGGGGACCATGCGCAGCATGGTGGAGGGGGCGAGCGTCACCCGCCGTGTTTCGCTGTCTTTAGCGTCAGTCCGTATCCGCCCCCTCCACCGCCTGCGGCGGTCCCCCTCCCCCGTAAACAGGGGAGGATCGAGGACGGTGCTAGCCCTTGAAGGTCAGCCCTTCAGGCCGCGCCTCGAAGCCCGACAGCCGTCCCAGATAACTCATGCCCAGCAGGGACGCCGGCATGTCGGCGTCCACCACCAGGGCCTCGACCGAGGTCAGCCGCACCCCCGCCACCGCCAGCGACGGCAGGACGACCGGCGCCGCCTTCACCGGACCGGCGGCGGTGTTCAGGGTGCGGGTGAAGTCTCCGGCGCCGACGCTGACGCCGGCCTTCTCCGCGTCGGCGCGGCTCAGGGTCACGACGCTGGCGCCGGTGTCCACCAGCATCCGCATGGGCCGACCGTCCACGACCGCCTCGGCCCAGTAATGGCCGTCCGCCGAGCGCACGACCGAAGGCGCGGCGATGGCGGCTTGCGCTTCGCCCGTTCCGTCCATCCAGCGCAAGGCGCCGGCACAGGCCAGCGACGTGGCCAGGGCGGCGGCGAAAACGACAGCAGAGCGCGGATCGATACGGATCATGACCCTACTGTGCCGCAAGGGTCTTGGCAGGCGGTGAAGCGATACGGCGAACGAAAGGTTGACGGCTGAACATCGTTACACGCGACGTTCTTCGTCATCCCGGCCGAAGCCGCAGGCGGAGAGCCGGGACCGCCCAGGACTCCAGGGTCAGCTTTTCTTGTGGTCCCGGATAGCGGCTCTGCCGCTTCCGGGATGACAGCGTAAGGGGACCTACCCGCCCAGCAACACCGGGTCGATCAGCCCCCGCCGCCCCTCCAGCTCGCCCATGATCTTCGCCCGTTCCTCCTCGCTCATCCGGCTCCAGGTCGCGATTTCGGGCAGGGTGCGAAAACAGCCCAGACACAGCCCCGAGGCCCCGTCCACGGTGCAGACCATGACGCAGGGGGTGGCGATGGCGCGCGGCGGTTTGGCGGGCGAGGGGGCGGGCGGCTGGCTCATGTTTTATGACGTGAACACTACAATACGTCCGACATCGGACCAAATTCTTGACTTTTTAACCAAGCGGAGCTATCTAGGACCCTGACGCGAAACGACTATGACGGTGAGATCCCCGATAAGCACGACGCGTCTTCTTTCATCGTTCAACGAAAGGAGACGCCCAAATGAACGACAAGGACCGTAATCTCCAGCACGCCATGATGTCCTTCGCCCTATGGGGCGGGATGCTGGTCAACACGAAGCAGATGAACCCCGCGAACAACCGCGCGGTCAGTCACCCTTCGAACTTCGTGCCCATCACGATCAAACGGCCGCGCGCGTAGTCGCGAGGGTATTTGATCCAAGCCATAAGCCCCGGTCACAACGACCGGGGTTTTTCAATTCCGCTTGCCTTAACCCGCCGCCCCGCTGAAACCGGCTCCATCATCAAGAGGAGCATCGCCATGGGTCTGATCGTCGAGGAGCGCCGCGGCGCGGTCATGGTCTGGACCCTGACGCGGCCCGACCGACTGAACGCCCTGCCGGATCTGGAAGACGGCGAGGCCTTCGCCAAGGCCTGCGAGGCGGTCAACGCCGATCCTTCCATCCGCTGCGTCGTCATGACCGGCGCGGGCCGGGCCTTTTCGGCGGGCGGCGACCTCAAGGCGATGAAGGCGCGCGCAGACCTGTTCGAGGGCTCGGGCGCCGCCATCCGCGAACGCTATCGCCGCGTGGTCCACCGCATCGTGCGTTCGCTGTACGGGCTGGAGGTCCCGCTGATCGCCGCCGTCAACGGCCCGGCCATGGGTCTCGGCTGCGACATCGCCGGGCTCGGCGACATCCGCATCGCCTCGGACCGCGCCAGCTTCGGCGTGCCCTTCATGAAGCTGGGCATCATCCCCGGCGACGGCGGCTCCTGGCTGCTGCCGCGCAACGTCGGCTATGTCCGCGCCGCCGAAATGCTGTTCACCGCCCGATCCATCGACGCCGAAACCGCCGACCAGTGGGGCTTGGTCAACCGCGTGGTCCCGCATGACACTCTGATGGACGAGGCCATGATCACGGCCAACCAGATCGCCGCCCAGCCGCCCCAGGCCCTGCGCATGGCCAAGAGCCTGCTGCGCCAGGGCCGCGACATGAACTTCGATCAGATGCTGGAGCTGTCAGCGGCCATGCAGGCCCTGGCCCATTTGACTGAGGACCACATCGAGGGCGTGACGGCGGTGCTGGAGAAGCGGCCTGGGGAATTCAGCGGCCGCTAACCGGCGATTGCAAAGCTCCTTGTCCTACCGCCTTTCCTTGCCGTCATTCCGGGACGCGAAGCGGACCCGGAATCCAGGCGGCAGATATATCGCGTCCATGTCGGGACCAGGCGTCTGGGCCCCGGATCGCCCCTCCGGGACGTCCGGGGTGACGGAGTAGGGGCGCCGACACCCTGGTGCTGACTTTGGGTGGGCCAACAAAAAAGGGGCGCCTCGCAGCGCCCCTTTTCGTGTTCAGTGTCGCGAACCCCTACCGCTTGGCCGGCGTCTGCATAGAGCGGGTGGCCGGCACTCCGACGACGCTGTCGGCGCGCTTGGCGCCGGCGGTTTCGCCCGGCTTCATGAACTTGACCAGGACGCGCTGGCCGATCAGCAGCGGCGCGTCGTTGACGGCCACAACCACTTCGACCACGCGCTCGTCCGACCGCTGCGAAGGATCGTCCGAGGCCAGCTTGCGGGCGCCGAAGACGGCGGCGCGGCGCAGGACCTTGCCGACATAGACCTTCGACGGGTCGCCTTCAGGGGTGATCTCGACGGCCTGATCGGTGGTGATGTTCGGAATGTCGGCCTCGACGATTTCGGCGCGGGCGATGCGCGGGGCGTCGGGCTCCAGATCGAACATGTTCGACACGTTCAGGGTCGAGGCGCCGGCGCCGGGGTTGGCGTAGCGGCGCACGATACGGCCGTCCTGCGGGGCGCGGATGACGGTCAGCTCGACGTTATAGGCGGCCTGGTCGCGGCGGGCGCGGGCGGTCTGGATGGCCGACTGCTGGGCGGCGAGGCGGGCCTGGGCCGAGGCGATGGCGTCGCGGGCCTGGTCCAGCCGCTGGGCGGCGACGAAGTTGGTCGAAACCAGCTTCTGCAGCCGGTCGTACTCGCGCTGGGCGGTGTTGATCTCGACGTTGATCAGGCGCAGCTGGCTTTCGGCCTGGGCCACGTCGGCGGCCGCGCTTTGCAGCGACAGGCGCGGCTCGTCGTCTTCCTGACGGGCCAGGATCTGGCCGGCTGTGACCCGGTCGCCTTCCTGCACCAGGACTTCACGCACCACGCCGCCGCGACGGGCCGCGATCTGGATGATGCCGCCCTCGATGTCGATCTTGGCGTTGGCGATGGCCGCATAGGGGCTCTCGACCTTCTTCTCGGCGGCGGCGGTCGCTTCCGCCTTCTTGGCGGCGCTGGCCTTCTGGAACAGGCCGAAGCCGACGACGAGCGCGATCAGCAGCACGAGGCCGATCCAGAGCCATTTGTTTTTCAGGAAAGCGGGCATGTGAGGCGTCCTTGAGGATCGGTGTTCAGTGCGAGGCCAGAACGGCGTCGGGATTGGGGGTGCGGCGCTGATCGTCGATGATCACGCCGTCTTCGATGTGGATGACCCGGTCGGCCCAGGCCTCCAGACGCGGGTCGTGGGTCACGCAGATGACCGCCGCGCCATGCTCGGTGGCGGCCCGGCGCAGCAGCTTGATGACTACCTGGCCGTTCTCGCCGTCCAGAGCCGATGTCGGCTCGTCGGCGAACAGGATCTGCGGGTCCTTGGCCAGGGCGCGGGCGATGGCGACGCGCTGCTTCTCGCCGCCGGACAGGGCCGCCGGGCGCTGATGCAGGCGATGGCCCAGGCCGACCTCCTCCAGCGCCAGGGTGGCGCGCTTCTTCGCCTGGTCCGGGGTCAGGCCCTGGAACTTCAGCACCGTCGTCACCTGTTGCAGGGCGCTGAGCGACGGAAACAGGTTGAAGCCCTGGAAGATGAAGCCGCAGTGATCCAGCCGGAACTTGTCGATCTTGCCTGACGAGAAGGACCACATGTCATCCATGTCCAGGGCGTCGACCCGGCCCGCTTCGGGCTTCAACAGACCCGACAGGGCGGCGATCAGCGTCGACTTGCCCGAACCGGACGGCCCCATGACCATGGTCAGGTCGCCGTGACGGGCGTCGAAATCCACGCCCTTCAGCACCTCGACATAGTTCTTCCCGGACTTGAACCGCTTGACCAGACCCTTGGCCTCGATGGCGAACGCGCCATGCCGGCCTTGAACCTTAGTATGCCCAAAAGTCATCGTGTTCATCGCAACAGGTCCGCAGGTTGGCTCTTCTTGAGGATGCCCATCGACAGGAAGCCCGACAGCATGGCGATGGCGATCAGACCGCCGCCCACCACGATCAGCAGGGGCAGGGGCAGGGCGATGATGACGGCCTTGGACAGGGCGAACAGCGACAGCAGCCAGGTCAGGCCGATGGCGGCGGCGACGCCGACCACCCCGACCCAGAAGCTCAGCTCCATGACGATCCGACGCAGGCTTCCCATGCCCACGCCCAGGGCGCGCAGCGAGGCGAACTCCTTGATGTTGGCCATGATGGCCCCGCGCAGGGTCTGCCAGGTGATGGCCACGCCGATGATGATGCCCAGCACGACGCAGCCGCCGATGATGATGACCAGGATGCCTTCCTCGAACATGGCGCCGGCGTTGGCGTCAGCCAGTTCCTGACGGGTCCAGGCCTTCCACTGGCCGTTGCCCATGGCGTTCAGCTGGGCGGCGACGATCTTGGATTGCGACGGGTCGCGCAGCTTGATCATCAGCGGACCGACGCGCGGGCCGGTGTCGGCCTGACCGACCATGCGCAGGGTGTCGCGCGACATGACCACGCCCGGCTGCATCATGTTGGGATAGCCGCGGGTGACGCCGACGACGGTGACGGTCTGACCGTTGTACAGGGCCTTGTCGCCCAGCTTGACACCCAGGGTCGTCAGCGCCGTTTCATCGATCGCGACGGTGTAGGGCTGACGCAGGGCGTCGACCAGTTCGCGCGAATAGTCGGTCGGAATGGTGACTGAGCCGGGCGTGGTGTCGATGATGCTGGACTGAACGAATTTCTGACGCGGCGCGCCCTGCTTGGCGCGCTCGGCCTGGCTGCGGGTCGGGTCGACCTCCTTGATCGATTGGAAGGTCCCGCCGGCGCCGTCCAGAGGTTGAACCTCGACCACGGCCGGGTGATTGTAGGCCAGCGGAATGAAGCGGCGCGGCACGCCCGACGGCCCGCCGATCAGGCTCTTGGCCCCCGGCTGCATGATGATGACGTCGGCGGCCGAGCGTTCGATCTGGGCGGTGAAGCCCTTGCCGATGCCGATGAAGACCCCGGTCATCGCCAGCACGAGCAGACCCGAAAGGGCCAGCGCCATGACGGCGGCCATATAACGTCGCCACTCAAAGAGCAGCGTGGATAGCGCGAGTGACATGACGCGTCTCAAACCCCTGACTTGCAGCGTTATCTGAGGCCGCGCCGGGCCGGGGCCAAGTTAAATCGGGGTAAGGGTTCCGCTTCCCCCGGACGCGCAGCGGGACTATGGGGGCTTGAGGCCCGTCCCTGGACGGCGCTAGTTACACAATAACAGACGCGAGGCGCCGGGCCTTGCGCGCCGGGAGAGCCCCATGTCGCTTCGTCGCACCTTTTCCTTCACCGCCTCATTGGCTGCCCTGGGGGTCGCCGCCGCCGTGACCGGCGCGACCGCCACCCCGGCGCTCGCCGACGAGGGCATGTGGACCTTCGACAACTTCCCGATCCAGACGGTCAACGACAAGTACGGCACCCGCATCGACCAGTCGTGGCTGGACGGCGTGCGCAGCGCCGCCGTGCGCCTGCAAGGCTGCTCGGCCTCGTTCGTCTCGGGCGAAGGCCTGATCCTGACCAACCACCACTGCGTCATCTCCTGCGTCCAGGACCTGTCCACGGCCCAGAACGACTACGTCAAGAACGGCTGGATGCCCGCCACCCGTGAAGAAGAGAAGACCTGCCCCGGCCAGACCGCCGAGGTCCTGACCGACATCACCGACGTGACCGAGCGCGTGCTGGGCGCCGGCGCCGGCCTGGAAGGCTCGGCCTTCGTCGCTGCCCGCGCCGCCGAGATCGACAAGATCCAGAAGGACGCCTGCGGCGACGACCGCAAGCTGACCTGCCAGGTCATCAGCTTCTATCGCGGCGGCAAGTACGCCCTGTATCAGTTCCGCAAGTACGAAGACGTGCGCCTCGCCTTCGCGCCGGAGTTCCAGGCGGCCTTCTTCGGCGGCGACCCGGACAATTTCAACTTCCCCCGCTACGCCCTCGATGCCGCCTTCCTGCGCGCCTATGAGGACGGCAAGCCGGTCGCCACGCCGAACCACCTCAAGTGGAACCCCAACGCGCCCAAGGAAGGCGAAGTCACCTTCGTCGCCGGCAACCCCGGCTCGACCTCGCGTCTGCTGACCATGAGCCAGCTGGAGCGTCTGCGCGACCAGCAGATCCCGACCACCCTGATCCAGAGCTCGGAACTGCGCGGCCGCCTGACCGAATATTCGACCCAGGGCGACGAGGAGAAGCGCGTCTCGGTGGACCCGATCTTCGGCCTGGAGAACGGTTTCAAGGTCAACTACGGCCAGCTGGGCGCCCTGACCGACCCGGCCTTCATGGGCAAGAAGCGCCAGGAAGAGGCCGAGCTGCGTCAACGCGTCGCCGCCGACCCGGCCCTGGCCGAACGCATCGGCGATCCGTGGGCGGACCTGGAAAAGGTCCAGTCGACGGCTCGCGACCTCTACATGCCCTACCGCCAGCTGGAAGGTAACGCCGGCGGCGGTTCGACCCTCTATTCTTACGCCCGCGCCATCGTCCGCGCGTCGAAGGAACGCGCCAAGCCGGTCGCCGAACGCCGCGCCGGCTACGCCGACAGCGACATCGCCGCCCTGGGCCGTCGCCTGGCCTCGGAAGCCCCGATCGCCAAGGGCGTCGAGGAGATCCAGCTGTCCTTCTGGCTGTCCAAGACCCGCGAATACCTGACCGTGGACAACGCCAACGTGAAGGCGATGCTGGGCCGCGAAAACCCCGAGGGCATCGCCGCCAAGCTGGTTGAGACCAAGCTGATCGACCCGGCCTTCCGCGCCGAAGCCCTGGCCATGACGCCGGAACAGCTGGCCGCCTCGGGCGACCCGATGATCGCCTTCGTCCTGGCCAATGACGACGCGGCCCAGGCCGTCCGCACCCAGTGGGACGCGGGCGTCAACGGCCCGACCGCCCGCGCCGCCGAAAAGGTCGCCCAGGCCCGCTTCGCCGTCTATGGCGACAACCTCTACCCCGACGCGACCTTCAGCCTGCGCCTGTCCTATGGCCAGGTGAAGGGCTGGACCTATCGCGGCGTGACCGTGCCGGCCTTCACCTACATGGGCGGCCTGTATGAGCGCGCCACCGGCGCCGAGCCGTTCAACGCGGCCCAGCGCTTCGTCGACGCCGAGAGCCGCATCAACAAGAACGTCGTCTATGACTTCGTCTCGACCAACGACATCATCGGCGGCAACTCCGGTTCGCCGGTGATCAACGCCAAGGGTGAAGTGATCGGCGCCGCCTTCGACGGCAACATCCACTCGCTCGGCGGCTCGTTCGGCTACGACGGCGAACTGAACCGCACGGTGACGGTCTCGACCGCCGCCGTCACCGAGGCCCTGCGCAACGTCTACAACCAGCCGCGCCTCCTGCGCGAACTGGGCGTGACGCGCTAAGCGACTGCGTCTTTCCTCCCCATTCCATGGGGAGGGGGACCACGTAGTGGTGGAGGGGGCGGCGCAAACGCCAGCCGTGGAGTCGCCCCCTCCGTCACGTCGCCTTCGGCTCCGCGCCACCTCCCCATCGCTGCGCGACAGGGAGGAAAGATACGCCCCCGTCTGACGCAGCGCCCTGCTAGCTTCTCTCTTGATCCGCGCCGCCGATTTCAGACTATTCAGACGAATTGGACTCTGTTTTTTCCTCGCCAGAGTCTGAACCAGGAGTTCTCCATGCGTCACATGTTCTTCGCCTCGGCCGCCGTCCTGGCCTTCGCCGCCGCCACCTCCGCCAAGGCAGAGGAAGGCATGTGGACCTACGACAACTTCCCCATCGCCCGCGCCAACCAGACCCTGGGCACGAACATCGACCAGGCCTGGCTCGACAAGGTCCGCCTGTCGTCGGTCAAGTTCGGCGGCTGCTCGGCGGGCGTCATCTCCGGCGAAGGCCTGGTGATGACCAACAACCACTGCGTCGCCACCTGCGTCGCCAACCTGTCCACGCCCCAGCTGCAATACGCCGAGACCGGCTTCACGCCGAAGAGCCGCGAGGAAGAGCTGAAATGCCCCGGCGGCTCGGCCGAGATCCTGACCGAGATCGTCGACGTCACCGAACGCGTGCAGAAGGCGGGCGCGGGTCTGGACGGCCAGGCCTTCACCCAGGCGCGTGAGGCCGAGGCTGGCCGCATCGAAACCGAGAACTGCGGCGATGATCCCAAGATCCGCTGCCAGGTCGTCAGCCTCTATCGCGGCGGCCAGTTCAAGCTCTACAAGTTCCGCAAATACTCCGACGTGCGCCTGGCCTGGGCCCCGGAAGACCGCGCCGCGACCTTCGGCGGCGACCTCGACAACTTCTCCTTCCCGCGCTTCGCCATCGATGCGGCCTTCATCCGCCTGTACGAAGACGGCAAGCCCGCCCTGACCCCGACCCACTTCACCTGGAACCCCAACAAGCCGACCGAGGGCGAGCCCGTCTTCGTCACCGGCAACCCCGGCTCGACCCAGCGCCTGCTGACCCAGTCGCAGCTGATGACCATCCGCGACGTGGTCCTGCCGCTGGACCAGCTGATCGCCTCCGAGCTGCGCGGCCGTCTGATCCGCTACTCGGAAGAGGGCGAGGAACAGGCCTTCATCGCCATGGACCCCATCGTCGGCGTCGAGAACACCTACAAGCGCGGTCGCGGCCGCATGGCGGCCCTGATCGACCCCGCCTTTATGGCCGCCAAGGCCGAGGCCGAGGCCGACTTCCGCGCCCGCGCCGCCGGCGGCGCCGCCGATCCCTGGGCGACGCTGGACGCCGTTCAGCCCCTGGCCCGCGAGCTCTACGCCCCCATGGCCCTGCTGGAAGGCGGCACCGGCATGGGCACGACCTCGGTCGCGGGCGGCTCGCCCCTGTTCCAATGGGCGCGGGCCATCGTGCGCGGCGCTCAGGAACGCGCCAAGCCGTCGGATCAGCGTCTGGCCGAGTATGCCGACAGCCGCCTGCCGGGCGTGCAATCCGGCCTCTTCGCCGAACGCCCGACCTACCCGGAGCTGGAGCAGATCCGTCTGGAATGGTGGCTGTCCAAGACCCGCGAATGGCTGACCGTCGACAGCCCCTATGTCCGCACCCTGCTGGGCAAGGAAAGCCCCGAAGCCCTGTCGGCCCGCCTGATCACCGGCACCAAGCTGGCTGATCCCGCCGTACGCCGCGCCCTGTGGGAAGGCGGTCTGCCCGCCGTCCAGGCCTCGACCGACCCCCTGATCCAGTACGTCCTGGCCATCGACGCCGACGCCCGCGCCGTGCGCAAAACGTGGGATGACAAGGTCAAGGCCCCGACCGACCGCGCCTCGGAACAACTGGCCGCCGCCCGCTTCGCCGCCTATGGCGACGCCGTCTATCCCGACGCCACCGGCACGCTCCGCCTGACCTACGGTCGGGTCGAGGGCACGGATGTCCCGGGCCAGCGCATCGGCGCCTTCACCACCTTCGCCGGTCTGTGGGACCGCGCGACGGGGGCCGAGCCCTTCAACGTCGCGCCCAAGCTGCTGGCCGCCAAGGACCGCATCGACCCCAATGCGGTGATGAACATGGCCGTCTCGTCCGACACCATCGGCGGCTCGTCGGGCTCGCCCGCCGTCAACGCCAAGGGCGAGATCATCGGGGCCAACTTCGACTCCACCGTCCTGACCCAGCGCAACGCCTACGGCTATGACCGCAACGTCAATCGCAGCGTCATCGTCACCACCCAGGCCGTGACCACGGCCCTGCGCGACGTCTACGGCATGGATCACCTGATCGCGGAACTCGGGGTCAAATGACCGCGACGACCTTCCGCCCCGCCGCGTCTTCGGACGTGGCGGGGCTGCACCGCCTGGTCGAAAGCGCCTATCGCGGCGACAGCGCCAAGGTGGGCTGGACCCATGAGGCCGACCTTCTGGGCGGCCAGCGCACCGATCAGGCTGAGCTGCGCGACATCCTCGCCGACCCTAGCCGGGTCATCCTGCTGGCCGAGGTCGACGGCGTCCTGACCGGCTGCGTCCAGGTGGCGGATCAGGGCGAAGGCCTGGCCTATCTCGGCCTGCTGACCGTCGATCCGACCCGTCAGGCGGGCGGTCTGGGCCGCCGGCTGATCGAGGCCGCCGAGGCCGAGGCCGTCGCCCGCTTCGCCGCGACCCGCATGGAGATGACTGTCATCCGCCAGCGGACCGAATTGATCGCTTGGTACGAACGGCGCGGCTATCGCCTGACCGGCGAAACCCGGCCCTTCCCCCTGGACGACGAACGCTTCGGCTTGCCGCAGACCCGCGAACTCGAGTTCGTGGTCATGGACAAGGCGCTCCAATAAAAAACCCTCTCCCGGCGGGAGAGGGCTTGAGCCTCGGATAGCCGAAGGCGATCCGCAAGGCGAAAGGGTGAGGGGCTATGGTTCCAGTCGGCGGCAGCCGTGGCGCGGGCGGCGCGCGCCGACGGATATCGGCGACCCTCATCCGGCCCTTCGGGCCACCTTCTCCCACCGGGAGAAGGGACCGACTAAGGGCTGCTTACAGATCCCGCATCTGCTTCTGGGCGGCGTTGAAATACTGCCAGCCGGTCCACAGGGTGATGAGGGCGGCCAGCCAGATCAGGGTGTCCGAGAACAGCTGGAAGTGGGGCAGGTAGTCAAACGGCAGGCCCCATCCGTCCCAGTTGCGGGCGAACAGCTGGCAGCCCAGGGCCACCATCTGCAGGGTCGTCTTCCACTTGGCGGCCAGGGTGACGGGCAGGGTGACGCGCCCGGCCATGGTTTCGCGCAGGGCCGAGACGGCGAACTCGCGGAACAGGATCAGGCCGCAGGGGATGATGATCTGCTGCACCGAGCCGCTCGTCAGCACGCCCAGGATGGCGCCCGTGACCAGGATCTTGTCGGCGATGGGGTCCAGAATGGCGCCCCAGCGCGTCTCGGCGTTCCAGCGCCTTGCCAGATAGCCGTCGATCCAGTCCGTCGAAGCGGCGATGACGAAGATCCAGAAGCCCGTCCGGTACATGGCGAACTGGTCGTCTGGGCTCAGCATGGCCGAGACGAAGGGGAAGCCGCTGGTGGCGCCGGCCAGCAGCAGGAACATGACCACGCCCGCCGCCAGACGGATGCCGGTCAGGATGTTCGGGATCGGGTTGGCTTTGTGGGCAGAAGTCATCATCACGTCCATTGCAACGCCTGAGGGTGTGGCACGGTTCGCCACAAGAGGCGAGGGCGGCGACTTGTCCCCCTCAGCGGAGGCTCAGCCCAGGCGCTCGAACCGCTTGGCGCTGGTCAGCTTGGACAGGATGCCGTCGGCGATGCCGAAGTGCAGGCCGCTGAGCACCAGATCGCCCGCCGCCTCGCGCGCGGCGATCCAGGGGAAGGTGCGCAGGTTGTCGATCGACAGGCGCACCACGGTCTCCTCGGCCACCCGCTCGACCTGATCGGCGGGGAAGTCCTCGACCACGCGGCGCACGGTCGGGGCGGCTTGCTCGACCCAGGGGGCGACGAAGTCCTGGCAGTTGGCGGGTGAGCCTTTCAGCATGGCGTTCACGCCGCCGCAGAAGGCGTGGCCCATGACCACGATCCGCTTGACCTGAAGCACGTTGACGCCGAACTCCAGCGCCGCCGAGACGCCGTGCAGCTTGCCGTCGGGCTCATAGGGCGGAACCAGGTTGGCGACGTTGCGCACCACGAACAGCTCGCCCGGCGCCGTGTCGAAGATCAGGGCCGGATCGGCGCGGCTGTCGGAACAGGCCACGACCAGGGTGTGCGGCTTCTGGCCGTTGGCGGCCAGGGCCTCATACTCGGCGCGCTCGGCGGGCCAGCGGTTCTGGCGGAAGCGGCGATAGCCGTCGGTGAGTTCATCGGTCATGAGCGCCTTCCTAAACCCGCAGCGGTTTAAGGCTCAAGTCCCGATCAGGACTTGTGGAAGAAGCCGTGGATGCGCTCGGCCAGGGGCTGGTTGATGCCGGGGACCTTGACCAGGTCGGCGACCGAGGCCCGTCCGACGCCCTTGGCCGAGCCGAAGGCGTGCAGCAGGGCCTTCTTGCGCCCCGGCCCGACGCCCTCGATCTCGTCCAGCGGGTTCTTGGTGATGTCCATCGAGCGACGCTTGGCGTGGGCGCCGTTGGCGAAACGGTGGGCCTCGTCGCGCAGCCGCTGGATGTAGTAGAGGGCCGGCGACTTCAGCGGCAGCATGAAGGGCGGCTTGCCGGGCATGAAGAAATGCTCCTTGCCCGCGTCGCGATCCGGCCCCTTGGCCACGCCGACGGCGGTGATGTCGTCCACGCCCAGGTCAGCCAGCACCGCCAGCACCTCGGCCAGCTGCCCCGCGCCGCCGTCGATCAGCAGCAGATCCGGGCGTTCCACCGCCTCGCCCGCCTCCTCGTCCTTGACCATCTTGCCGAAGCGCCGGCGCATGACCTCGCGCATCATGCCGTAGTCGTCGCCGGGGGTCAGGTCGTCGCCGCGGATGTTGAACTTGCGGTACTGGTTCTTGCGGAAGCCCTCGGGTCCGGCGACGATCATGCCGCCGACCGCATTGGTCCCTTGGATATGGGCGTTGTCATAGACCTCGATCCGCTCAGGCCGGGCGTCCAGACCGAAGGCCTCGCACACCTCGTCTAGGATTTTCGACGTGGCCGAATTCTCGGCCATCTTGCGGCCCAGGGCCTCGCGGGCGTTGGTCAGGGCGTGATCGACCAGGCTGAGCTTGCCGCCGCGCAGGGGACGGGCGATCTCCACCTTGTGTTCGGCCTTCATCGAGAAGGCGGCTTCCAGCAGCTCCAGCTCGTGCGGGCGGACGTTGGACAGGATCAGGCGCGGGATCGGCTTGTCCTCGTAGAACTGGCCGAGGAAGGCGGCGAGGATTTCGGGGTCGCTGTCCGTCTTGTCCACACGCGGGAAATAGGCGCGCCCGCCCCAGTTCTGGCCGGCGCGATAGAAGAAGACCTGGACGCAGGCCTGACCGCCCTCGGCGTGCAGGGCGAAGACGTCGGCCTCGGCCACGCCGTCGGCGTTGACGCTGTTCTCCATGGAAATGGCCGACAGGGCGCGGATGCGGTCGCGCACCCGGGCGGCGGTCTCGAAGTCCATCTCGTCGGACGCCGCCTGCATCTCCTGCGACAGGCGGCTGATCACCGTCCGCGACTTGCCGCGCAGGAAGGCCTCGGCCTCGTTCACCAGTTCGGAGTAGTCCTCCAGCGAGATCAGGCCGGTGCAGGGGGCCGAGCAGCGCTTGATCTGGTGCAGCATGCAGGGCCGCGTCCGGGTCTCGTAGACGCTGTCGGAGCACGAGCGCAGCAGGAAGGCCTTCTGCAAGGTGTTCAGGGTGTGGTTGACCGCCCAGGTCGAGGCGAAGGGGCCGAAGTAGTCGCCCGGAATGGTGTGGGCGCCGCGATGCTTCCGCACCTGGGGCGCGCGGTGGTCGCGCCGGATCATCAGCTCGGCGAAGGACTTGTCATCGCGCAACAGGACGTTGAAGCGCGGCTTCAGCTTCTTGATGAAGTTGGATTCGAGCAGCAGGGCCTCGGTCTCCGAGGCCGTGACCACCAGCTCCATCGAGCGGGTCAGGGACACCATCAGGCCGATGCGTTGGGTGTGGAAGCGCCCCTGCGCATACTGGATGACGCGCTTCTTCAGCGACTTGGCCTTGCCGACATAGAGGCAGGTCCCGTCCTCGCCGTACATGCGATAGACGCCGGGCTTGTCAGGCGCGCGGCGCGCCTCGTCGGCGATCAGCTCTGCGGCTTGCAACGGCAGCGGAGCCTCGGTCTCCCCGGGCATGTCAGTCGTCTCGTCGGTCATCGCGCGGGATATAGGCTCAGGACCGGCGAACCAGAACCACGCCGCCGATCACCAGGGCGACCCCGGCGATGCGGCCCAGGCTCAGAGGCTGTTTCTCGACGCCCAGGGCGCCGAAATGGTCGAGGATCAGGCTGAGCGCCAGCTGGCCCGCGATCATCAGGGTGATGGTGGTCGCCACGCCGAGGCGCGGCACGCCCCAGGCGGCGGACACCACGAAGGCGCAGCCATAGAGCCCGCCCATCCACGCCCACCACGGCAGGGCCTTCATCGCGCCGACGTCCGGCCGCGTCTGCAAGGCCAGGGCCAGGCAGCCCAGCGCCACGGTGCCGACCGCGAAGGAGATGAAGGCGGCGTTCACCGGCGAGCCGACCGCCGTGACCAGCTTGGCGTTGGTCGGACCCTGCAAGGCCGTGGCGGCGCCCGCCATCAGCAAGGTCAGAAAGACGAGGATGGGAACCTGCATGCGGGGTCTCTACCAGTTCGGATCGGCGGGCGCGCCGCCGAAGATCTCGGCCAGGCGGTCGCGGGTGGCGCGGGTCGTATCCTCGGGCAGGGAGTCGGGGGCGAACCAGCCGATCTCGGCGATCTCGCCATGGCTGGTACGCTCGGTCAGGTCGAAGGCGTCGATGGCGAAGACCAGGACGTGATCGCCCGGAAAGAAACGCTCGTTGGAGTGGACCGAGATCAGGCGGGGCTCGGCCTTGGCGATCAGCCCCGCCTCTTCGCGCAGTTCGCGGACCACGGCAGCCTGGGTCGTCTCGCCCTTGTCCACCCCGCCGCCCGGCAGCCACCAGCCGTGCAGATAGGTGTGCTTAACCAGCAGCACCCGACCCTCGCCGTCGACCGCCAGTCCGCGCACGCCCAGCGTCATGCCCCGCCGCATCCGCGAGACGGCGAAGAAGATGGGTCGGGTAAAGGGCTCGATTCGGGTGCGCCAGGTGGTCATGAGGCGACGATAGGCTTTGGCGGGGCGGCTTGAACAGTCGCGCCTGTGCCTCTATGCGAAGCTTTGAACAGGAGCCTTCCCATGCTGGCCATCGCCATCATCTTCGCCTTCATCGCCGTCATCGCCGCCGTGAACTTCTTCGAGTTCGGCCGGGTTGACTGAATCTGCTGCCGGCGCGGGCAGGTTCGACTGGCGTCACGCCGGGGACCATGTTCGCGTCCTGTTGTCGGATGTGGCGGTCGATGTGCGTATCGGCCTGCACCCGTGGGAGCGGCACCCTGAGCGCCCCACGCGGCTGATCGTCAATGTCGAGATGTTCGCCGCCTGGCCTTTGGCGCAGGGCGACTTCATCGATTACGACCGGGTGCGCGATCACATCAACGGCTGGCGCGGACGTGAGCACGTCGAGCTGCTGGAAACCCTGGTCGAGGAACTGATCGGCGTCTGTTTCGCCCTGCCGCCGGTCGAGGCCTGCCGGGTGCGGATCACCAAGCCGGACATCTTTCCCGAAGCCGCCGGCGCGGGCGTGGAAATCTTCCGCCGCAGGCCGGGCTGAATGAACGAGCCCCTGAACAAGGTGGTGCTGATCACCGGCGCCGCGCGCCGCGTCGGCGCCGGGATCGCGCGGACTCTGGCCGAGGCGGGCTGGGACGTGGCCGTCCATCATCGCGGCGGGGCGGACGAGGCCGCCGCCCTCGTTGCCGAGCTGAGCGCCAAGGGCGTGCGGGCTGCGGCTTTTCAGGCGGACCTGAATGAGACGAGCGAGCGTGACGGCCTGATCGACCGGGTGGTCGGCCATTTCGGGCGGATCGACGCCCTGATCAACAACGCCTCCCTGTTCCGCTATGATACCCTGGCGACCCTGACCGAGGCGTCGTGGGCCGAGCATCTGGCCTCGAACCTGACCGCGCCGGTCTTCCTGATCCGCGACTTCGCGAGGGCCATCGAGGCGGCGGGCGGGCAGGGCGTGGTGGTCAATATCCTGGATCACAAGGTGGATAGTCCGAACCCGGACTTCTTCGCCTATACGGCGGGCAAGGTCGGTCTGGCGGGGCTGACGCGGACCCTGGCCATGGGACTGGCGCCCCGCATCCGGCTGTGCGGCGTCTCGCCCGGTCTGATCCTGCGCAGCGGCGAGCAGACCGAGGCCGAGTACGAAGCCGCCTGGCGCGACACCCCGCTGGGGCGCGGCGCCTCGCTGGAGGACGTGGCCCGCACGGTGCGCTTCGTGCTCGAAACGCCCAGCCTGACGGGGCAGAACCTGACCATCGACGGGGGCGAGAGCCTGATCGGTCGCGGGCGGGACGTAGCCTTTGACGGGATTCCGCTTCCCTGAGGCGGCCTTTACTTCGCCGCCGTCACGGTGTTGATGCGCGAACCCTTCGCGGCGCCTATATGGGGCGACTGCGTTTTCGGAACCCTTGCCTCTGATGCCTGCCGCCCAGTTCACCCGCCGCTTCTCGATGGCGCACCGGCTGATCGCCGATGCGGGGTCCAAGTGCGCCGTGCCGCACGGGCACAATGAGTTCGTCAAGGTGACGCTGGAGCCGACGGCCGAGATCGCCTTCGGCCAGTCGAACCACGCCGCCTCGTTCGAGACCCTGAAGCGGCGCTGGCACGGCTTTGTCGACCGCAGCCTGGACCATGCCTTCCAGCTGAACCGCGCCGACCCGCTGCTGGACTGGTTCCAGACGCATGAGCCGCAGCGGCTGAACCAGGTCCTGACCATTGACGGCGACCCCACGACCGAGGCCCTGGTCATCGCGCTCTGGCGCAAGCTGGAGGCCATCCTCAAGGCCGAGGGCCTGCCTTTCCGCCTGGCCGAACTGGCCATCGAGGAGACGCCGACCAATACCGTGCTGACGCGCGGCCTGACCGAGGCCGAGCGGGCCTGGAAGCTGGGCGACTGGTGCGACCGGGCTGATTTCAGCATCAATGACCTTCTGCCGCCGGAGACCTGGTCGTGAGCGCCGTCGTCACCCCCTTGCCCTTGTCCGAGCCGCGCCGTCTGGGCCTGACCGTGCTGGTGCGCGGTCTGGAGGTTCAGGCCGCCATCGGGGTCCACGCCCATGAGCATGGCCGGCTGCAGCCCCTGTTCGTGGACGTCGAACTGGACCTGGGCGCCGGGCCGATCAACCGTCTGTCCGATACGCTGGACTATGAGGGCGTGGCCCGGATCGCGCGGGAACTGGCGGGCGGCGAGCATATCGCCCTGGTCGAGACCTTCGCCGAGCGGGTGGCTCTGGCCTGTCTGGCGGATCATCGCGTGCTGGCGGTCAAGGTGCGGGTCGAAAAGCCCGGCGCCATTCCCGGCGCGGCGGCGGCGGGCTGCGAAGTCGCCTATTCGCGCTGAGGCCGGTTGCGCGGGGCGTTGCGTCCCGCCATTGTCGCGCCTCGTTCAAGAGGTTCCGATGGTCCAGTCCGGCGATTACAGCAGCAACAGCGCGGCGGTCTCGCCTGACCTGACCAGCCTCTATGTCGGATACGCCCTGATCCTGTTCGCCGTGCCGACCTTCGGCGTGGCGGCGGCGATCGGCCTGTTGCGGATGTGGCGCAAGCCTGCACCCGCCGAGCCGGTGGCGCGCAGCCATTTCATCTTTCAGCAGCGGACCCTGACGGCCGCCGTGGCCGCCATCGTCGGCGGGGTGGTGCTGATCCTGATCAACGTCGGGGTCTTCGTCCTGTTCGTCATGGCGGTGTGGACCATCGTGCGCGGCGCCCTGGGTCTGAAGGACCTGCTGGAAGGCCGCGCCATCCGTCATCCCCTTCGTCTCTTTTACTAAAGGCCCGTCATGACTGATCAGATTTCCCAGGCGCGCGGCAATGGTCGGGACGGGGCGGTTCTGGCCTGGATCCTCTATATTCTGTCGATCCCCAGCGCCAATCTGCTGGTGCTGGCGGGGCTGGTCGTGGCCTATGCCTGCCGGGGATCGGCGACGGGGCTGGCGGCCCAGCATATCGAGGCGCAGATCAAGCTGTTCTGGTCGGTCTTCTGGATCACCGTGGTGCTGTGGGGGCTGATCGCGGTCAGCGCCGTGGCCTCCTTCCTGTTGATCGGCATTCCCTTCCTGCTGCTGTTCGGACTTCTTTTGCTGCTGGTGTCGATCTGGTTCACGGTGAAAAGCGTTCTGGGTCTGCTGGCCCTGCTGAACGATCGGCCGGCCTGATTTCAGGAGCCCTCATGACCGCCTTCCGCGACCAGCCCGCCGACCGCCGCTTCCAGCAGGAGTTCGCCGACGCGGACGGGAACGAGCATCCCGTCTGGGCCGAATATGCGGTGCGCGGCCACGCCCGGGTCATCCTGCACGTCGAGGCCCATCCGGCCCTGCGCGGCACGGGGGCGGCGGGGAAGCTCATGCAGGCGATGGCCGAGCACGCCCGCGCCGAGAAGCTGACCCTGGTGCCGCATTGCAGCTATGCGGTGGCCTGGCTCAAACGCCACCCTGAGTTTTCCGACATCGTCGGCTGAGGCCGACCCCTGTCGTCATCCCGGAAGCGGCGCAGCCGCTATCCGGGACCGCAAGAAGGGCTGACGGCGGCGTCCTGGGCGGTCCCTGCTCTACGCTTCGCTTCGGCCGGGATGACGGTGAAGACAGGGCGCATATGCGCTCAAGCAGCGAGGCTCCGCGAGCCGAGCGATAGCGCCCTTCATCTGCGCGCAAGCAGCGAGCGACCGCGTCGCTCGCGTTATCGCCCTTCAAGCCATCATGGATGGCTCTTGGCGATGATGGCCTTCATGGTCTCGGCCTTGACCGGCAGGTCCTGGCCGAGGCGCTGGGCCAGTTCGCGGGCGCCGACGGGGTAGGCGTCGCCGCCCTCGGCGATTTCGCGGGCCATGTCGGCGGCTTTCAGCAGGACCTCTTCCAGGGCCTCGACCTGTTCGAGCGCCAGGGCGCGCGCCTCGGCCTGGAGGCGCTTGACGCGCTCGGCGGTGGTCTCTGGCGCACGCATCAGGTCATAGACCTCGGCCTCGGGAGAGGAGACGACCCGCAGGTTGGGACGGTCGTCGGATTCTGGACTGTTCGATTTCGACATGATGCACCCTTCGACACGATAATGCCGCAATTTCTGCACCGTTCCCTGACTCATCTGAGGGAGGCGCGGAGTTTTGCGCTTCTGTGGCGCCCAAGCCTCAGGCCTGGGCGGTCCAGGGCGGATCGGGGAGGGGCGGGGACGGGTCATGATG